>NZ_CABTJS010000027.1:0-10385 GCF_902485085.1 uncultured Kluyvera sp. | reverse complement strand
GTTCCAGGAGATGTCAGACAGGTGAACCAGGCCGTGGATGCGGCCGTCCAGGCCGATGAAGATACCGAAGTCAGTGATAGACTTGATTTTACCTTCAACACGGTCGCCCTTGTTGTGGGTTTCCGCGAACTGCTGCCATGGGTTAGATTTGCACTGCTTCAGACCCAGGGAGATACGACGACGCTCTTCGTCGATATCCAGAACCATTACTTCCACAACGTCGCCAACGTTAACAACTTTGGACGGGTGGATGTTTTTGTTGGTCCAATCCATTTCGGAAACGTGAACCAGGCCTTCAACGCCTTCTTCGATTTCAACGAAGCAGCCGTAGTCGGTCAGGTTGGTCACGCGACCAGTCAGTTTGGTACCTTCCGGATAACGTTTAGCGATAGCTACCCACGGATCTTCGCCCAGCTGTTTCAGGCCCAGGGATACACGGGTACGTTCGCGGTCAAACTTCAGCACTTTAACATTGATTTCGTCGCCCACGTTGACGAGTTCGCTCGGATGCTTAACGCGTTTCCATGCCATGTCGGTGATGTGCAGCAGGCCGTCAACGCCGCCCAGATCAACGAATGCACCGTAGTCAGTGAGGTTCTTAACGATACCTTTAACTTCCATGCCTTCCTGCAGGTTTTCCAGCAGCTGATCGCGCTCTGCGCTGTTTTCGGATTCGATAACGGCACGACGAGAAACAACAACGTTGTTACGCTTCTGGTCCAGCTTGATTACTTTGAATTCAAGCTCTTTGCCTTCCAGGTGCAGAGTATCACGCACTGGACGAACGTCTACCAGGGAACCTGGCAGGAACGCACGAATACCGTTCAGCTCAACAGTGAAGCCACCTTTAACTTTGCCGTTGATAACACCGACCACAGTTTCAGCTTCTTCATAAGCTTTTTCCAGCGTGATCCAAGCTTCGTGACGCTTAGCTTTCTCACGGGACAGCAGGGTTTCGCCGAAGCCGTCTTCTACTGCGTCCAGCGCAACGTCAACTTCGTCACCGACCTGAATTTCCAGCTCGCCGGCTGCGTTTTTGAACTGCTCTGCAGGGATTGCAGATTCAGATTTCAGACCCGCATCAACCAGGACTACGTCTTTGTCGATAGAGACAACAACGCCACGAACGATGGAACCCGGACGGGTTTCGATTGTTTTTAAGGATTCTTCAAATAGTTGAGCAAAAGATTCAGTCATGTTTAATCTTCAAAAGTTAGATTAACGTCCATCTGACACCATGTCGGATGGGGTTGTTTCACATACCCGCTGACACTCCATTGCCGCGGGGTACTACAAAAAATTCGGTCGCGTTTTACGCGAGTGCCAGTTTCTGGCGCGCATAGTCTAACGCTTTTTCAATTACTTGCTCAATGCTTAAGGTGGTGGAATCCAACACTAAAGCATCGGCGGCAGGAACCAGTGGCGCAACAGCACGATTACGATCGCGATCATCACGCTCCTTTATCTCTGCCAAAAGGCGCTCAAAGTTAACACTAAAGCCCTTTTCCTGCAACTGCAGCATGCGGCGGTTCGCACGTTCTTCCGAAGAGGCATCAAGGAAAATCTTAACAGGCGCGTCCGGGAACACCACGGTGCCCATATCACGGCCATCGGCAATCAGGCCCGGCGCTTCACGAAAGCCACGCTGGCGGCGCAAAAGCGCTTCACGCACACGCGGGAACGCCGCGACCTGTGACGCCGCATTAGCCACTTCCTGAGTGCGGATTTCACCGCTAACGTCTTCGCCTTCCAGAATGACCTCGAGCGTGCCGTCAGTTGATACAAAACGCACATCCAGATGCACCGCCAGCGGAACTAACGCATCTTCTGAGGCGACATCCACATGGTGATGCAACGCCGCTAAGGCCAGAACGCGATAGATAGCGCCTGAGTCCAGCAAGTGCCATTGCAATGCTTCTGCCATTGCTTTGCACAGTGTGCCTTTACCTGCGCCGCTTGGGCCGTCAATGGTAATTACCGGGGCAATTGCCGTCATCTCTTTCTCCTTAATAAAAGGCATATACAACGTAAACGCCGCGCATTATACGCATCTCTGGGCCAGACGGTTACCTTTGTCTGCGAATTCCAGAATTAGCCCCATGAATGACAGGAGAATAGATAAGTATAGAGGCCTGACGACAGGAGAGGCTGAAAACTGACGTGGATTTACTTTTTGCTATCGCGATGAACGAAAAACGCCGACGTTACGCCGGCGTTTGTCGAGGAAAATCACTATCAGGCTAACGTACTGATACGCGCCAACTGCTCAAAATAGTCCGGGAACGTTTTCGCCGTACATTTCGGATCAAGAATGGTGACAGGCGTATCCGACAGCGCCACCAGCGAGAAACACATCGCCATACGGTGATCGTTGTAGGTCCCGATTTCGGCAAAATTCAGTGTAGCAGGTGGGGTAATGCGAATGTAGTCCTCACCCTCTTCCACTTCCGCGCCCACTTTACGCAGCTCGGTTGCCATCGCGAACAGGCGGTCAGTCTCTTTAACACGCCAGTTGTAGATATTGCGAAGCGTGGTTGTTCCTTTCGCGAACAGCGCTGCCGTCGCGATAGTCATCGCCGCATCAGGAATATGGTTCATATCCATATCAATGGCGTTGAGTTCGCCACGGGTACAGGCGATAAAATCGTCGCCCCAGGTAATGGTTGCGCCCATTTTTTCCAGGACATCGGCAAAGCGAATATCACCCTGCACGCTGTAGCGACCAATACCGGTCACCTTCACGGTACCGCCTTTAATCGCACCGGCAGCCAGGAAATATGACGCTGACGAAGCATCACCTTCGACCAGATACTGACCCGGAGAAACGTACTGCTGACCACCGCGCACGACAAAGCGCTGGTAGCTCTGGTTTTCCACTTCAACACCAAACGTTTTCATCAGGTGCAGCGTGATGTCGATATACGGTTTAGAAACCAGGTCACCTTTGATGGTGATAGTGGTGTCCTGCGGCGCCAGCGGTGCCGTCATCAATAACGCAGTTAAGAACTGGCTTGAGACGCTACCGTCTACCTCAACGCTACCGCCGTTAAAACCACCTTTCAGGCGCAGCGGTGGATAGTTTTCCTGCTCCAGGTACTCAATCTGCGCGCCGCCCTGACGCAGAGCATCAACCAGGTGGCCAATCGGGCGCTCTTTCATGCGCGGTTCGCCGGTCAGGACGATGTTGTTTTTACCGAGGCACAGCGCTGCCGCCAGCGGACGCATCGCGGTACCGGCATTGCCAAGGAACAGCTCTAGTTCGTTGGAAGTCTGAAGCGGGCCTGCATTGCCGGTCACTTCACAACGGGTGCGATCGTCAGACAGGGTGTATTGAATCCCCAGCGCCTTCAACGCGTTCAGCATGTGGCGGACATCATCGCTGTCCAGCAGGTTAGTCAGAACGGTCGTGCCACGCGCTAAAGCCGCCAGCAGCAAAGCACGGTTCGAAACGCTTTTAGAACCGGGCAAATTGATCGTGCCATCGACGCGCGCGATAGGTTGTAACGTCAGGGATTCCATGAAACTCAACTCTCAAAAACAGAAGTAAAAACCCCACGAGCTAGCCGTGGGGATGAATAAAAAACCAGATTAACCGTGGCGGCGTTCGAAGTCCTGCATGAATTCCGTCAGCGTCTGTACGCCGGCCAGCGGCATGGCATTGTAGATAGAAGCACGCATCCCGCCCACCACGCGGTGGCCTTTCAGCGCATGCAGACCCGCTGCAAAGGACTCTTCAAGGAACAGTTTGTCCAGCGCGCTATCCGCGAGCTGGAACGGCACGTTCATACGTGAACGGTTGGCGCTTGCCACATCGTTACGATAGAAATCACTGCCATCAATAGTGTTATACAGAAGATCGGCCTTCTGCTGATTGATACGATCCATTGCGGCAACGCCGCCCTGCTCTTTCAGCCATTTGAAGACCAGACCTGCCAGATACCAGGCGAAGGTCGGCGGCGTGTTGAACATCGAGTCGTTATCGTTCAGCACGGTATAGTCGAGGATTGATGGGCAGGCAACGTGCGCTTTACCCAGCAGGTCTTCACGTACGATAACCAGCGTTAAGCCCGCTGGACCGATATTTTTCTGCGCGCCAGCGTAGATCACGCCATAACGGCTCACATCAATCGGACGTGAAAGGATGGTTGAGGAGAAGTCGGCAGCAACAATCACGTCTTTACCGAAGTCTGGTGTCTCTTCGATGGCAATACCGTCGATGGTTTCGTTCGGGCAATAGTGCAGATAAGCCGCGTTATCAGAGAGCTGCCAGTCGCGCATCGGTTTGACCGCGCGTTTACCTTCTACGGTGATTTTGGCGTCAATAACGTTCGGGTTGCAGTATTTTTTGGCTTCTTTAACCGCACTTGCCGCCCAGTAGCCGGCATCGACGTAATCAGCCGTGGTTTTGTCGCCGAGAATATTCAGCGGTACGCCCGCGAACTGACCGCGACCACCACCGTGACAGAACAACACTTTGTAGTTGGAAGGGATGTTAAGCAGGTCGCGGAAATCTTTTTCTGCTTCCTCTGCCACGTGGATAAATTCTTTACCGCGGTGGCTAACTTCCATTACCGACGTGCCTAATCCGTTCCAGTCGCAAAGTTCTTTTTGCGCCAGTTTAAGGACATCTGCCGGAAGCATTGCCGGACCTGAACTGAAATTAAAAACCTGAGCCATAACCCTCACCACATTGCAATGTTGTCTGACCGCATGCCTCGCGCGTCATCAACGCGTGGGCATAAGTTATTCCTGTGGCTATTGGTTTTATCATTCAGTGACACGCGCCGCAATGTCTAAAACTTTCAGGTATCGAAATGCGGCCCTCATCACACAATAGATTCTGTCGACTTGCCGGTACAAAACCGACAATATTGCTGTCAGGCGATGCGTTTTGCCCTGCTGGCCTTCGACCATGCCGGATTTGTGCAGCGCGGGCATATTTGACGCTCACCCGCCTGCAAGCGGGTCACGTGGCTACACTGAGTACAGGCGTACTCCCCCGGTTCTGGCACCGCCTTAAAACGCTGCATCAGGCTATCGGGTAAAATGCACAGCCCCGGCTTGACGTCATCGTCAGCGTAGTAGAACACGCTAATCTGCCCGTCGGTTTCCATAATCGCCAGACGAACCTGCCCAAGCTGTTCAACGCTGTTGAGCCGCAGCTCCATAAAAAAGTCCAGCTCCGTGAGATTCCCTTCCCGCACGTTTTCCCAGGCCAGCTGCCCTTCCTTCACAATGACCACCGCTTTACCTTCAAGGAGATCCTGCACTTTTTCGCTTTTCGCCATTAGCCACATCACCAGCCGATACAGCAGCGAGAGCGTGACGAAAACAGCAAATACCGGCACCAGCGGGACATCATCATAAAAAGCTACGTCGCCCGCCGCCGATCCCAGCGTCAGGATAATTAGCACTTCGAAGAGCGACATCTGCCGGACGCCGCGGCGTCCGGTGATTTTGAGAAACAGAAAAACCAGCACAAAGGTAAAGAAGCACCTTAACGCCACTTCGCCTAAAAATTCAGGGGGGAACTTATCAAAAGCCATCCGTTGAAGATCAAATGCTTTCATTTTTCGACGCCGTAACAGTACGTTAATGTCAGTAAGCATAGTCGTCCCTTTTATTTTCGCCGAAGATAGCACCCGTCACGCAAAACCCGTATCATTGCGCGCTTTCCGTACGACAAAAGAGATTGCTATGACGCAAACCTATATTCCCGGCAAAGATGCCGCACTGGAAGATTCCATCGCTCGCTTCCAGCAAAAGCTGCTCGATCTGGGTTTCGACATTGAAGAAGCCTCCTGGCTGAACCCGGTTCCTAACGTCTGGTCGGTGCATATTCGTGATAAGGCATGCTCTCTGTGCTTTACCAACGGTAAAGGCGCGACCAAAAAAGCCGCACTGGCCTCCGCGCTGGGTGAGTACTTCGAACGTCTCTCCACCAACTATTTCTTCGCCGACTTCTGGCTGGGCGACAAAATTGCTAACGATCCGTTCGTCCACTACCCGAACGAAAAATGGTTCCCACTGACCGACGACGATGAAGTGCCTGAAGGCCTGCTCGATGCTCGCCTGCGTGCGTTTTACGATCCTGACGATCAGTTAACCGCCAGCATGCTGGTCGACCTGCAGTCCGGCAACGACGATCGCGGCGTATGCGGCCTGCCGTTTACCCGCCAGTCCGACGGCGAAACTATCTATATCCCGATGAACATCGTGGCTAACCTGTACGTTTCTAACGGCATGTCTGCGGGTAATACCCGTAATGAAGCCCGCGTACAGGGGCTGTCTGAAGTCTTCGAACGCTACGTGAAAAACCGTATCATCGCGGAAAGCATCAGCCTGCCGGAAATCCCGGCCGAGGTACTGGCGCGTTACCCTGGCGTCGTTGAGTCCATCAAAACGCTGGAAGCGGAAGGTTTCCCAATCTTCGCTTACGACGGTTCTCTGGGCGGTAAATACCCGGTTATCTGCGTCGTGCTGTTCAACCCAGCCAATGGTACCTGCTTCGCGTCCTTCGGCGCGCACCCTGATTTCGGCGTTGCGCTTGAGCGTACGGTGACCGAGCTGCTGCAGGGCCGCGGTCTGAAAGATCTCGACGTGTTCACTCCACCTACCTTCGATGACGAAGAAGTCGCTGAACATACCAACCTCGAAACCCACTTCATCGACTCCAGCGGTCTGATCTCCTGGGATATGTTCAAGCAGGATGCGGACTACCCGTTTGCAGACTGGAACTTCTCAGGCACAACCGAAGAAGAGTTCGCCACCCTGATGGCTATCTTCAATGAAGAAGATAAAGAAGTGTACATCGCCGACTATGAGCACCTGAGCGTTTACGCTTGCCGCATCATCGTGCCTGGCATGTCCGATATTTATCCAGCGGAAGATCTGTGGCTCGCTAACAACAATATGGGCAGCCACCTGCGCGACACCATTCTCTCCCTGCCGGGAAGCGAGTGGGAAAAAGAAGCGTACCTGAATCTCATCGAACAGATGGATGACGAAGGCCTGGACGATTTCACCCGCGTACGTGAGCTGCTGGGCCTGGCAACCGGTCCAAACAACGGCTGGTCGACCCTGCGCGTCGGAGAGCTGAAAGCCATGTTGGCACTGGCGGGGGGCGACCTTGAACAGGCGCTGATCTGGACCGAGTGGACCATGGAGTTCAATGCTTCTGTGTTCAGCCCGGAGCGTGCTAACTACTACCGTTGTCTGCAAACGCTGCTGCTGCTGTCTCAGGAAGAAGAACGTGAACCTCTGCAGTACCTGAACGCGTTCGTCCGTATGTACGGCGCAGATGCCGTAGAAGCGGCCAGCGCGGCGCTGAGCGGTGAAGAGGCCTTCTATGGCCTGCAGCCTGCTGATGGCTCCCTGGAAGCCTTCCCTGCGCATCAGTCGCTTCTGCAGGCCTACGAGAAGCTCCAGCGCGCTAAAGCGGCTTTCTGGGCAAAGTAGGATATTTCCCGCAGAAAAAGTAGGTTTAACGTACAGTCTACGCTATATTACGGGGCCAAATATTGGCCCCTTTTTTTTATTTCCACGCTTCGCTTCGTAGAGCTGTGAAAATAAAGTTAAACATAAGTAAACACAATATTTAGTAGCTTACATTCATTGTTAATTTGCACAATCATTACTCCATTTTAATTAACTAATAAAATGAAGGATAAAGAAAAAATTCAACTGAATTTGCAAATCTTAAAATTTATTTTTATCATTAGATTCAATAAATTACCCTGAGATCGTTGAAAAACCATTCGTTCTTCAGGCCTATAAGCCAGGCGAGATATGATCTATATCAAATTCTCATCTATAATGCTTTGTTAGTATCTCGTCGCCGATTAAATAAAAAGAGAGAGTTAGTGTGAAAGCTGACAACCCTTTTGATCTACTCCTTCCTGCTGCGATGGCTAAAGTTGCCGAAGAAGCAGGTGTCTATAAAGCAACCAAGCATCCGCTGAAAACCTTTTATCTGGCGATTACTGCGGGCGTCTTTATCTCGATTGCTTTTGTTTTTTACATTACCGCAACCACGGGTACCGCAGGTATGCCATTCGGCATCGCGAAACTCATTGGTGGTATTTGTTTCTCCTTAGGCTTAATTCTTTGCGTGATTTGTGGCGCAGACCTCTTTACCTCTACCGTGCTGATTGTTGTGGCGAAAGCCAGCGGCCGCATCACATGGGGTCAATTGGCAAAAAACTGGCTCAACGTCTATGTTGGTAACCTGATTGGTGCACTGCTTTTCGTGTTGCTAATGTGGCTTTCCGGCGAGTACATGACGGCCAACGGCGGATGGGGGCTCAACGTCCTGCAAACTGCTGACCACAAAATGCACCATACATTTATCGAAGCCGTTGCTCTCGGCATCCTGGCGAACCTGATGGTCTGTCTGGCAGTGTGGATGAGCTACTCTGGTCGCAGCCTGATGGATAAAGCCATGATTATGGTTTTACCGGTTGCCATGTTCGTTGCCAGCGGTTTTGAGCACAGTATCGCAAACATGTTTATGATCCCGATGGGTATCGTAATACGCGATTTTGCTAGCCCGGAATTCTGGACCGCTATCGGTTCTACTCCGGAAAGTTTCTCTCACCTGACCGTGATGCACTTCATCACCGATAACCTGATTCCCGTGACTATCGGGAATATCATCGGCGGCGGTTTGCTGGTTGGGTTGACATACTGGGTCATTTACCTGCGTGGCGGTGACCGTCATTAATTGACGATTGCTCCAGGCAGTAAATAAAAAGTCCACTTAAGAAGGTAGGTGTTACATGTCCGAACTTAATGAAAAGTTAGCCGCAGCCTGGGAAGGTTTTACCAAAGGTGATTGGCAGAATGAAGTAAACTTACGTGACTTCATCCAGAAAAACTACACCCCATATGAAGGTGACGAATCCTTCCTGGCTGGCGCAACTGACGCGACCACCAAGCTGTGGGATAGCGTAATGGAAGGCGTTAAACTGGAAAACCGCACCCACGCGCCAGTTGACTTTGACACCGCCGTAGCTTCAACCATCACTTCCCACGACGCTGGTTACATTAACAAGTCGCTGGAAAAAATCGTTGGTCTGCAGACTGAAGCTCCACTGAAACGTGCTCTTATCCCGTTCGGTGGCATCAAAATGATCGAAGGTTCCTGCAAAGCGTATGACCGCGAGCTGGACCCGATGATCAAGAAAATCTTCACCGAATACCGTAAAACGCACAACCAGGGCGTGTTCGACGTTTATACTCCGGACATCCTGCGCTGCCGTAAATCCGGTGTTCTGACCGGTCTGCCAGACGCCTACGGCCGTGGTCGTATCATCGGTGACTACCGTCGTATCGCCGTTTACGGTATCGACTACCTGATGAAAGACAAATTCGCTCAGTTCTCCTCCCTCCAGTCTGACCTGGAAAACGGTGTGAACCTGGAAGCGACTATCCGTCTGCGTGAAGAAATCTCTGAACAGCACCGTGCGCTGGGTCAGATCAAAGAGATGGCTGCTAAATACGGCTACGACATCTCTGGTCCGGCTACCAACGCTCAGGAAGCTATCCAGTGGACTTACTTCGGCTACCTGGCTGCGGTTAAATCCCAGAACGGCGCGGCAATGTCCTTCGGTCGTACTTCCAGCTTCCTGGATATCTACATCGAACGTGACCTGAAAGCAGGCAAAATCACTGAGCAAGACGCTCAGGAAATGATTGACCACCTGGTCATGAAACTGCGTATGGTTCGCTTCCTGCGTACCCCTGAGTATGATGAACTGTTCTCCGGTGACCCAATCTGGGCGACTGAATCTATCGCAGGTATGGGCGTTGATGGCCGTACTCTGGTTACCAAAAACAGCTTCCGCTTCCTGAACACCCTGTACACCATGGGTCCTTCTCCAGAGCCGAACATCACCGTTCTGTGGTCTGAGAAACTGCCACTGGCGTTCAAAAAATATGCCGCTAAAGTGTCCATCGACACCTCTTCTCTGCAGTACGAGAACGATGACCTGATGCGTCCTGACTTTAACAACGATGACTACGCTATCGCTTGCTGCGTAAGCCCAATGATCGTTGGTAAACAAATGCAGTTCTTCGGCGCACGTGCAAACCTGGCGAAAACCATGCTGTACGCAATCAACGGCGGCGTTGATGAAAAACTGAAAATGCAGGTTGGTCCTAAAACTGAGCCAATGAAAGGCGACGTTCTGAACTACGACGAAGTTATGGATCGTATGGACCACTTCATGGATTGGCTGGCTAAACAGTACGTCACCGCGCTGAACGTCATCCACTACATGCACGACAAGTACAGCTACGAAGCCTCTCTGATGGCGCTGCACGACCGTGACGTTATCCGCACCATGGCGTGTGGTATCGCTGGTCTGTCCGTTGCTGCTGACTCC
>NZ_CABTJS010000026.1:0-88620 GCF_902485085.1 uncultured Kluyvera sp. | reverse complement strand
TTAACGGAATAACGCTTGCTTACTATGACCGGAAAAGCCGTAGTATTATCCGGATAGACTAGGAAAGTGTTACCTATGTTCCCGGTCTGAAGTGTTACCTATGTATCCGGTCGTACAGAAGCGACGCCGGGAATCGGCTCCGAGCTGCCCCGGGGTCGGCATCAATGCCTCACCCGGGCTACGCGTTACAGCGACGTACGTCCAAATGCCGTCTGCCAGTCCTGTTCAAACTTCGCGACTGCCGCATCGACCGCCGGATAGCTAACCAACTGCTGTGCCACATCAAGCGGCAGCGTGATGGACTGGCAGCCTGCCAGCAGGCAGTCCAGCGCCTGGCGCGGCGTTTTAAAGCTCGCGGCCAGCACTTTCGACTGTGGTGCGTGCAACGTCAGCAGGTCCTGCAATTCACACACCGTCTGAATACCGTTGCCGCCCTGGGCATCTACGCGGTTGACGTAAGGCGCGACATATTCCGCCCCCGCCAGCGCCGACAGCAGTCCCTGCGCCGCACCGTAAACGGCAGTACCGAGCGTCGGGATCCCTTCCGCTTTCAGCAGCTTAATCGCTGCCAGACCTTCCGCCGTCACCGGCACTTTCACGACCAAATCCGGAATAATCGCCCGCAGCTTGTGTGCGTCCGCCACCATGCCATCCGCCGTGGTCGCCATCACCTGGGCAAACAGACGGCCTTTACCGCCCATGGCGTCCAGCAATTCTGGCAACAGCGCATCCAGCGGCGTCTTACCTGCCGCCACGATGCTTGGGTTAGTCGTCACGCCAGCTAGTGGAAATACGCGCGCCAGTTTTTTGACTGCGGCGACGTCGGAGGTGTCGAGATAGAGTTCCATGATGTGTCCTTAAACCGTGATATTGAGCATGGAATAACACTACCACAGCAAAACCTCTTCTTAAGTTGATGCACGTCAAGATAACTTTCATTCGAAAGTATTTTAATCTTTATACGAAAGATGAGGGCAGCATATGATTTTCAATATTCAGCGCTATTCCACCCACGATGGTCCAGGCATTCGCACCGTAGTCTTCCTGAAAGGATGCTCGCTCGGCTGTCGCTGGTGCCAGAACCCCGAAAGCCGCTCCCGCGAACAGGATCTACTGTTCGACCCACGTCTGTGCCTGGATGGCTGCGACCTGTGCCAGAAAGCCGTGCCGTCGGTCATTGAACGTGCGCTTAACGGGCTGGTTATCCATCGGGAAAAGCTGGATGACGCCCACCTTGCCACGTTGACCACCTGCTGTCCAACCCAGGCGTTGACCGTCTGCGGGGAAGCAAAAAGCGCTGAAGAGATTATGACCACCGTGCTGCGCGACAAACCGTTTTACGACCGCAGCGGCGGCGGCATGACCCTTTCCGGCGGCGAACCGTTTATGAACCCGGAACTGGCGTTTACGCTGCTAAAAAGCGCTCACGACCAGGGGATTCATACCGCCGTTGAAACCTGTCTGCACGTGCCGTGGCGCTACCTTGAGCCCGCGTTGCCTTACATCGACCTGTTCCTGGCTGACCTCAAGCATGTCGATGAAGCGCGCTTTAAGCAGTGGACCGACGGCTCAGCAAAGCGCGTGCTCGACAACCTGAAACGACTGGCCGCCGCCGGCAAACAGGTCACGCTGCGCGTGCCGCTGATTCAGGGCTTTAACGCCGACGAAACCTCCATTAAAGCGATTACCGATTTTGCCGCCGACGAAATGCCCGGCGTGCGCGAAATTCATTTTTTGCCTTACCACACGCTCGGCATCAATAAATATGCCCTGCTCGGCCTTCCCTACTTCGCACCCGATAAGCCGCTGAATGACCCTGAGCTGCTGGATTTTGCTCAACAGTATGCCGGTGAAAAAGGGTTAACAGCGACACTACGAGGATAAAACGATGACCACTCTGAAACTCGATAAACTGACCGACCGCATTCAGGCCCACAAAAACGCGCTGGTGCATATCGTGAAGCCGCCGGTGTGTACCGAACGTGCGCGTCACTATACCGAAGCCTATCAGCAGCATCTCGACAAGCCGATTCCGGTACGCCGCGCGCTGGCGCTGGCCCATCACCTCGCAGAACGGACTATCTGGATCAAACACGACGAGCTGATCATCGGTAACCAGGCAAGTGAAGTGCGCGCCGCGCCTATCTTCCCGGAATATACCGTCAGCTGGATTGAAAAAGAGATCGACGATCTGGCGGATCGCCCAGGCGCAGGCTTTGCGGTGAGCGAAGAGAACAAACGCGTACTGCACGAAGTATGCCCTTGGTGGCGCGGCCAAACCGTACAGGACCGCTGCTACGGGATGTTCACCGACGAACAAAAAGCGCTGCTGGCAACCGGTATCATCAAAGCCGAAGGTAACATGACCTCCGGTGATGCCCACCTGGCGGTGAACTTCCCGCTGCTGCTGGAAAAAGGCCTCGACGGTATGCGCGCGAAAGTGGCCGAACGCCGCACCCGCATTAACCTGACCGTGCTGGAAGACCTGCACGGCGACCAGTTCCTGAAAGCTATTGATATCGTGCTGGACGCGGTGAGCCTGCACATCAAACGTTTCGCTGAACTGGCGCGCACAATGGCAGCCGAAGAGATTCGTGAAAGCCGTCGCGATGAACTGCTGGCGATGGCGGAAAACTGCGACGTGATTGCCCACGAGCCGCCAAAAACCTTCTGGCAGGCGCTGCAGCTGTGCTACTTCATTCAGTTGATTCTGCAAATTGAGTCCAACGGCCACTCGGTGTCGTTTGCCCGCATGGACCAGTATCTCTACCCGTACTACCGTCGTGACGTTGAACTGGAACAAACGCTGGACCGCGAACATGCTATCGAGCTGCTGCACAGCTGCTGGCTGAAGCTGCTGGAAGTGAATAAGATTCGCTCCGGCTCGCACTCCAAAGCCTCCGCCGGTAGCCCGCTGTATCAGAACGTCACCATCGGCGGCCAAAAACTGATAAACGGCGAAGCGTTGGACGCGGTGAACCCGCTCTCCTATGCCATCCTCGAATCCTGCGGACGTCTGCGCTCCACCCAGCCAAACCTGAGCGTGCGCTACCACGCGGGCATGAGCAACGACTTCCTCAACGCCTGCGTACAGGTGATTCGCTGCGGCTTCGGCATGCCAGCGTTCAACAACGATGAAATCGTTATCCCGGAATTTATTAAGCTCGGCGTCGAACCGGAAGATGCCTACGACTATGCGGCAATCGGCTGCATCGAAACCGCCGTCGGCGGCAAATGGGGCTACCGCTGTACCGGCATGAGCTTTATCAACTTTGCCCGCGTGATGCTGGCGGCGATGGAAGGCGGCCGCGATGCCACCAGCGGTAAGGTGTTCCTGCCACAGGAGCACGCGCTGTCGCAGGGCAACTTCGCCAACTTCGAGCAGATGCTGGCCGACTGGGACACCCAGATTCGCTATTACACCCGTAAATCGATTGAGATTGAGTACGTGGTCGACACCATGCTGGAAGAAAACGTGCACGATATTCTGTGCTCGGCGCTGGTTGACGACTGTATCGAGCGGGCGAAAAGCATCAAACAGGGCGGCGCGAAGTATGACTGGGTTTCCGGCCTGCAGGTGGGTATCGCCAACCTCGGCAACAGCCTGGCGGCGGTGAAAAAGCTGGTCTTCGATCAGGGTCTGATTGGTCAGCAGGAGCTGGCAAAAGCGCTGGCGGAAGACTACGACGGCCTGACCCACGAGCAGCTGCGTCAGCGTTTGATCAACGGCGCGCCGAAGTACGGCAACGATGATGACAGCGTCGACACCCTGCTGGCCCGCGCCTACCAGACCTATATCGACGAGCTGAAGCAGTATCACAACCCGCGCTACGGCCGTGGTCCGATTGGCGGCAACTATTACGCAGGGACGTCCTCTATCTCTGCTAACGTACCGTTTGGCGCACAAACCATGGCAACGCCGGACGGCCGTAAGGCAAAAACGCCGCTTGCCGAAGGCGCCAGCCCGGCTTCCGGTACCGATCATCTCGGCCCAACGGCGGTGATTAGCTCCGTGGGTAAACTGCCGACCTCCGCTATTCTTGGCGGCGTGCTGTTAAACCAGAAGCTGAACCCGGCAACGCTCGAGAATGAGAGCGATAAACAGAAGCTGATGGCGTTGCTGCGCACCTTCTTCGAGGTGCACAAAGGCTGGCACATTCAGTACAACATCGTGTCGCGCGAAACGCTGCTGGAAGCGAAGAAACATCCGGATCAGTACCGTGATTTAGTGGTGCGCGTGGCGGGGTATTCGGCGTTCTTTACCGCGCTGTCGCCGGATGCGCAGGACGATATTATTGCCCGTACGGAGCACACGCTGTAGTTCGGTTTTTCCCCCTCACCCTGACCCTCTCCCCAATGGGGAGAGGGAACCGATCGGCGTTGTCGATAAGCAGTTAGCCCGGGCGAACATAGTGACCCTGGGTTTTCTTTCGAATGAAATAAATTTGTGCTTTAGCTCACATTGTAATTAAATTGTTTCTGGCCGAAGTTACCCCAGGAGCATCCCGCATGACCGTTAAAGTTATCGTCACAGATATGGACGGAACTTTTCTTAATGACGCCAAGACCTATGACCGTTCACGGTTTCTGGCGCAGTTTGAACAGCTTCAACAGCGTGGCATCGAATTCGTCGTTGCCAGCGGCAACCAGTATTACCAGCTGATTACCTTCTTCCCTGAAATCCGCGATCGCATCTCTTTTGTCGCCGAAAACGGCGCGCTGGTGTACGAACACGGGCAACAGCTTTTCCACGGTGAGCTGACAAAGCATGAGTATCAGGTGGTGATTGGTGAACTGCTGAAAGACCCGCAGATGTACTTCGTCGCCTGCGGTCTGGAGAGCGCTTACATCAGCGAAAGCGCCCCGGATGCCCTGGTCGAACTGATGTCCAAACACTACTACCGCTTAAAGCGCGTGGCGAACTTCCACGACGTCGACGACAAGATGTTCAAATTCTCGCTGAACCTGCCGGACAGCGATATTCCTGAGCTAATTGATAAGCTGCACGTCTCTCTCGACGGTATTATGAAACCCGTCACCAGCGGCTTCGGCTTTGTCGATCTCATTATTCCGGGCCTGCACAAAGCCAACGGTATCAGCCGTCTGCTGAAACGCTGGCAGCTTTCGCCGCAACAGTGCGTGGCGATTGGCGACAGCGGCAACGACGCCGAAATGCTGAAGCTTGTGAAGTACGCCTTCGCCATGGGCAACGCGGGCGAAAACATAAAAGCCATCGCCGACTACCAGACCGACGATAACAACCACGACGGCGCGCTGAATGTGATTCAGGCCGTGCTGGACGGCTCCGCACCTTTCTCTTCCTGAAGGTAGCCCGGACAAGGCGCAGCGCGCCGACTCCGGGGTCTCTCCTGACTGACTATTCTTGTGCCTTCCCGGCGTCGCTGCGCTCGGCCGGGCTACTGCTCCCCTTCGTGATCTAATGCAAGAATTTAAACTTGCATTAACTTTATTTTAACTTAAAGTATCACCTGTAATGCATTTCACTTTCGAACGAAAGATTGCGAGGTTGATATGACGATGACATTTACCCACGAGACGCTGCCCGCTGACCCGAAAGCGGCGATTCGCCAGATGAAGCAGGCGCTGCGCGCACAGATTGGCGATGTGCAGGCGGTATTTGACCGTCTGAGCGCCACCATTGAAGCCCGCGTGGCAGAAATTAACGCGCTGAAAGCTGAGGGTCAGCCAGTATGGCCGGAGATCCCATATGCAGAGCTTGCCGCCGGGAAAATCACGGACGCGACTCGCGCTGAAGTGAAACGCCGCGGCTGCGCGGTGATTAAAGGTCATTTCCCTCGCGAACAGGCGCTGGCCTGGGATCGTTCGATGCTCGACTATCTCGACCTCAACCGCTTTGACGACGTCTACAAAGGGCCAGGCGACACCTTCTTCGGGTCGCTTGATGCATCACGCCCGGAAATTTATCCCATCTACTGGTCACAGGCGCAAATGCAGGCTCGCCAGAGCCCGGAAATGGCGAAGGCGCAGTCGTTCCTGAACCGCCTGTGGCAGGTTTCAAGCGAAGGTAAGCAGTGGTTTAACCCGGATATCAGCGTTATCTACCCGGACCGTATTCGCCGCCGCCCACCGGGCACCACGTCAAAAGGTTTGGGTGCGCATACCGACTCCGGTGCGCTGGAGCGCTGGCTGCTACCGGCCTACCAGCAGGTGTTTGCCAACGTGTTTAACGGCAATATTGAACAGTACGATCCGTGGAACGCCGCGCACCGCACCGATGTGGAAGAGTACACCGTGGATAACACCACCAAATGCTCGGTATTCCGCACCTTCCAGGGCTGGACGGCGCTCTCCGATATGATTCCCGATCAGGGATTGCTGCACGTGGTGCCGATTCCCGAAGCGATGGCCTACGTACTGCTGCGTCCGCTGCTTGATGACGTTCCGGACGACGAACTGTGCGGCGTCGCGCCGGGCAAAGTACTGCCGATTTCCGAGAAGTGGCACCCGCTGTTAATCAGCGCGCTGACCGCCATTCCCGCCATTGAGGCCGGGGATTCAGTATGGTGGCACTGCGACGTAATTCACTCGGTGGCACCGGTCGAAAATCAGCAAGGCTGGGGTAACGTGATGTATATTCCGGCAGCACCGATGTGCGCGAAAAACCTCGCCTACGCCCATAAGGTGAAGGCTGCACTCGAGCGCGGCGCCTCGCCGGGCGATTTCCCGCGTGAAGACTACGAAGCCGACTGGCAAGGGCGTTTCACCCTCGCCGACCTCAACATTCACGGCAAGCGCGCGCTCGGTATCGACGGCTGATTGTCGTATAGCCCTTCCCGCTCCACGGCGGTGTGCCCTTTTCCGGGGCGCACCCGTCTGACCGATTCCCGCACCGCCAGCCGCCCATGCAGCAGCAGCGAGCCGACCGGCGCATCCGGGCGAATTAACCGCTGTTGCAGCATCTGCACCGCCTCAACGCCCAGCTCATCGCGCGGGACGTGAACCGCCGTTAGCGGGACATCTTCAATCGCCGCCAGGTTAAAACCGTCGATGCTCATTACCGAAACGTCCTGCGGCACGCGCAGCCCGCGCTGGCGCAGCGCGTTGATGGTGCCTGCCGCCATAAAATCACCACCGACCAGGAACGCCGTCGGCATCGGGCGGCTACCCAATGCGTCAAGCCACGCCCCCACTTTCTCTTCCGCCCCTTTGGCGCTAAAGCTGCCAATATTGAGCAAATCACGCTCGTGTTGAAAAACGAGATTGTGCTGCCGCCACGACTCTTTAATGCCCGCCAGCCGCTGCTCCATGGTGTAGCGGCGCAAACACATCACGTTCATCACTTCGCGGTGGCCCATTTCAAACAGATAACGGGCGGCAAATGCGCCGATCGTACGGTGATCCGGCGCGATGGCAGGCAGTCGCATGCGATCGTCGCGGCAGTTGATCAGCACGCAGGGCTTGCCGAGATCGGCCGCCAGATCGTGAATATGGGGATCGTCAATGCCCAGCAAAACGGCGGCCTGCGTCTCCATTTCATTCATGCGCGAGAGAAATAACGCGGGATCGCTGTCATTTTCCTCCAGCGGACAATAGCGCAGACGGACTTCGTGCGGTGCCAGCGCCTTGCTGATGCTCTGAATCACGCGGTAGTAAAAGATATCCGAGCGTTCATCAAACGCCCGCGGCGGCGCGAAGATTATCAGGTTGTTCAACAGCATGCGGCCTGCTGCCATGCCGTCCATTACCCCCAGCTCACGGGCGCAAGCCAGCACCTTTTCTCGGGCGCGGTCGCTGGTGTTGGCCTTCCCTGCCAATACCCGCGAAACGGTGCTGGCGGAGAGCCCGGTTCGCGCGGCAATTTCCGCGATTTTTAGCTTCTTTTCCATTATGTGATCCGCCTCTAATTCAGAAATGAAAAAATTTTCATGACATAAAAACCGCATGCTGATGGGCTTTGAATGCTTGTACGTAATCTATATCAACCAGTTATGAAAAAACGTGCACAAAACCCGCTTTCCCTCGCTTTTATTGTCTCCTACTGTGAATTGGTAGAACAACTTCCATACAAGAACGGTGGAAGTGAACGCAAACAAAAATGATAACAATCAAAACGTTAATAAAAGTGGTGTGACAACTCTCCCACGCAGTTGGCGCATCGTCCCCTACATCATCCTGTGGAGAACCCTATGAGCCAGGGTATCAATAATGATATGGCCGTCAGCAAAACGCGCCGCGTAGTGAAAAATCTGCGCTGGTGGATGCTGGTCCTCTTTTTACTCGGCGTGACCGTGAACTACATCACCCGTAACTCGCTGGGCATTCTGGCCCCAGAGCTGAAAACCAGCCTTGGGATCACCACCGAACAGTATTCGTGGATAGTCGGGGCATTCCAGATTGCCTACACCCTGTTCCAGCCGCTGTGCGGATGGTTGATTGATGTGATTGGCCTCAAGCTGGGCTTTATGATTTGCGCCAGCCTGTGGGCACTGGCCTGTCTGCTGCATGCGGGGGCCGGAAACTGGATACATCTGGCGATGCTGCGCTTCTTTATGGGCGGCGCGGAAGCAGCGGCAACCCCGGCAAACGCTAAAACGATTGGCGAATGGTTCCCGAAATCCGAGCGCCCGGTAGCGGCAGGATGGGCGGGCGTAGGCTTTTCTATCGGCGCAATGCTGGCACCGCCGATCATCTACTTTGCTCACGCCTCTTTCGGCTGGCAGGGCGCATTTATGTTTACCGGCCTGCTGGCGCTGGCCTGGGTCGTGCTGTGGTGGGCGTTTTACCATAACCCGGACAAACACCCGAACCTGGGCAAGGCCGAGCTGGACTATATCCGCCAGGATAACGAAGCGCCGCCGGTCAAGCTGCCGTTCCTCACTGCGCTGAAAACCGTCGGCAAAAACAAACGCTTCTATGGCATCGCGATCCCGGCATTTATGGCGGAACCGGCCTGGGCCGTATTCAGCTTCTGGATGCCGCTCTACTTCGCCAAGCAGTACAACATGGATCTCAAGCAGATCGCCCTGTTCGCCTGGCTGCCTTTCCTCGCCGCCGATCTCGGTAGCGTCGCCAGCGGTTACTTAACCCGCCTGTATGTGCGTCTGTTTGGCTGCTCACGCGTTAACTCCACCGTGGCAAGCTCCGTGACCGGCGCGTTCCTGATGGTCTCACTCGCCGTGGTCGCGCTCACTAAAGATCCTATCGTCGCCGTGGTGCTGATGTCGATTGGCGGTTTCGGCCACCAGATTATCTCCTGCATGCTGAGCGCACTGGTGGTGGAGTCTTTCGATAAAGGCCAGATGGCGACCGTGAACGGTATGCGTGGCTCCGCCGCGTGGATCGCGAGCTTCATCTTTTCCCTGATTATCGGGGTGACCGCCGACAAAATCGGCTTCAACCCGCTGTTTATCGCCATGGGTTTCTTCGACCTGATTGGCGCCATCTTCCTGGTTTCTTTTATTGCTGAACGTCGCGCAAAACGCGCCTGAGAGTGGATGTAGACATGAAAACGCTGAAAAACTGGACCCTGCAAAAACAGTCAACCCATCACGTCGAGCTGCTGGTCGACAGCCAGCACACGCTGTGCCTGTACGTGCTGGAAGAAAATCTGTTCCGCGTACTGTTAAAACGCAAAGGCGAGCTGGCGCTGGATCGCACCTGGAGTATCGCCCCATCGCAGGATGTGCCGTGGGAAGGGCGTGACCGTGAGGATCTCAGCGGCTTTACCCTGCCGGCCTGGACGCTGAGCCAGCAGGACGACACCATAACGGTGACGACCGACTCCCTACGCGCCACTGTCCACCAGCCGCTGTGGATCGAATGGCACTACCGTAACGCCGAGGGCGAATGGCAGCCGCTGGTAAACGATCGCCCGACCAGCGCCTATCTAGTCAATGCCCACGGCGACGGCGTGGCGCACTATCAGAGCCGCCGTAAAGATGAGCGTTTTTATGGCCTTGGCGATAAAGCCGGGGATTTACAGCGTGGCGGCAAGCGTTATGAAATGCGCAACCTCGACGCAATGGGTTACAACGCGGTCAGCACTGACCCGCTGTACAAACATATTCCGTTTACCATCACCCGCCGCGACGACGTGAGCTTCGGGCTGTTTTACGACAACCTCAGCAGCTGCTGGCTGGATCTCGGTAACGAAATTGATAACTATCACACCGCCTACCGCCGCTGGCAGGCCGAAGCCGGGGATATCGATTACTACCTGTTTACCGGCGAGCGCGTGCTCGACGTAACCAAAGCCTTCGTTCGTTTGACCGGTAAAACGCTGTTCGGGCCAAAATGGAGCCTCGGCTACAGCGGTTCCACCATGCATTACACCGACGCGCCGGATGCGCAGAATCAGCTAATGAACTTTATTCGCCTGTGCGATGAGCATGCCATTCCGTGCGACTCGTTCCAGCTCTCTTCCGGCTACACCTCGATTAACGGCAAGCGCTATGTGTTCAACTGGAACTACGACAAAGTGCCGCAGCCGAAGGTGATGAGCCAGGCGTTCCACGATGCCGGTCTGCATCTGGCGGCGAACATTAAGCCGTGCCTGTTGCAGGATCACCCGCGCTACGGCGAGGTGGCGGAACAGGCGCTGTTTATTCGCGATTCCGAAAGCGACGGCCCGGAGCGTTCCAGCTTCTGGGACGATGAAGGTTCACATCTCGACTTCACCAACCCGCAGACCGTGGCCTGGTGGCAGAACGGCGTTACCGGTCAGCTGCTGGAGATGGGCATAGATTCGACCTGGAACGATAACAACGAGTTTGAAGTCTGGGACGGCGAAGCGCGCTGCCACGGCTTTGGCAAAGAGATTGCCATCAAGCATATTCGCCCGGTGATGCCGCTGCTGATGATTCGCGCCTCAATGGAAGCCCAACAACGCTTTGCGCCGAACAAGCGTCCGTACCTGATTTCCCGTTCCGGCTGCGCCGGGATGCAGCGCTACGTGCAGACCTGGAGCGGCGATAACCGCACCAACTGGGATACCCTGCGCTACAACACCCGCATGGGGCTGGGCATGAGCCTGTCTGGCCTCTACAACCTCGGGCATGACGTTGGCGGCTTCTCCGGCGATAAACCGGACCCGGAACTGTTCGTGCGCTGGGTACAAAACGGCGTAATGCACCCGCGCTTTACCATCCACTCCTGGAACGATGACCATACCGTCAACGAACCGTGGATGTACCCGGCCATTACGCCAGCCATTCGCAGCGCGATTGAACTGCGTTACCGCCTGCTGCCTTACTTCTACACGCTGCTGTGGCAGGCACACGCCGACGATGAACCGATGCTGCGCCCAACGTTCCTCGACCACGAGCACGATGAACAGACCTTTGCGGAGTGCGACGATTTCCTGCTCGGCCGCGATATTCTGGTCGCAAGCGTAGTGGAAGAAGGCGAGCGCGAGCGCCGCGTCTGGCTGCCGGATAACGAGGCTGGCTGGTACGATTTTTACACCAGTGAGTGGTTCAGCGGCGGCCAATGGATAACTCTCGACGCACCGCTAGAGAAGCTACCGCTGCTGGTTCGCGCCGGGGCCGGTATTCCAATGAGCGAGCGCATTACCTTTGTGAACGCCGCCGAGGATACGCAGCGCGAGCTCAAGCTGTACCCGCGGAAAGGTATGGGCAGCACGTCTGGCCTGCTGTTTGAAGATGACGGTGAGTCGTGGGGATACCAGCAGGGCAACGCGCTGTGGCTGGAATGGGAAATGGTCTGCACCGGCAGTACCATTGACCTGAAGGTCAACGCGCGCGGCGATTATCGTCCAGCGTGGAAGGCGCTGAAGGTAACGCTGCCTGACGGGGAAAAACGTCAGCTACTGATTAACGGCGTCGCCGCTGAAGAGTGGATAACCCGCTGATTGTTTTCCATTGGTAACAAAGCACGCCATGAGTGTAACCGCTCATGGCGTTTTTTTTGTGCTCACTATACCTTCAGAATGCCCTCTCAATTTGCGGACCCAAAAGTATGAAAATAGTGACCACGATGGCAATGGCATTACTGCTCAGCTCTACCAGCGCATTGGCCTTCCAGGAGCGCCCTTTGCAGGAAACCGCTGCGCAAAATCCTCAAACGAAAACCACGGCACTGAGTCGTTTCTCTGACGACGACGATGGTTCTATCGCACAGGCATACGGCCCGGCGACGTTCAGCAGCCCCTCTGACGCCAGCAACGGTTTTCCTCTACCGGTAATACATCACCACCGATAATCGCTCAACGCCGGGCAGCCGTTTACCCTGTCCGGCTTGTTTAAACCTACCAGCCCAAACGGCGTGTCTTTCACGCCGCCGCAATCAAAAAACCAATCAGCACACCGTACAAAACGACATTGACCACCAGCAGCATAATGATCATCAGCATCTGCTCCGTTCAAGGGTTGAGCGGTAGGGTTAACTTTTGACAATGGCCAGGCGAATAAAAGTCAGCATCGCCACGCTGCACACCAGCCAGTTTCGCACCCCGGTCAGCAACGCTTTTCGCCGCCGCCAGACCTCGGTATGACTTCGTCGTCGACAGTGCGCCAGACACTCTTCAATCACGTCCTGGCGGGTGATGTTGCTAACTACCCGGGTACCAAAATGTTCCGCTTCTACGTCGTTTTCTATCCGACTCATCGTTATATAGAAAACGGGGCCGCGCTGCCGTATCTGGTAACGATAAAGGGTTCTGTCGTCCGTGCTGGAGTAAAGCATGAATTCTTGCATCGCCTCTTCCGCCATCAATGAATGTGCGGGAGTCATTTCTTCATAAAATTGTGCAGGAATTATGGTGTGGCGGGGGTTTCGAGAGATTGTTGATGAATTGTTTGTTAGCAGTTATGTCGCCAAAAACTCCCGATGGCACTCGCGCCATCGGGATGCGATACGGGATTAACCGTCGATACCTTTGCTGCGCAGGTAATCTTCGTAGTTGCCGCTGAAGTCCACCACGCGCTCTGGGGTAATTTCAATCACGCGGGTCGCCAGTGAGCTGACGAACTCACGGTCGTGGGAAACGAAGATCAGGGTGCCCTGATACATTTCCAGCGCCATGTTCAGTGATTCGATAGATTCCATATCCAGGTGGTTGGTTGGTTCATCCATCACCAGAATGTTTGGTTTCTGCATCATCAGCTTACCGAACAGCATACGGCCTTTCTCACCACCGGAGAGCACCTTCGCAGGCTTTTTGATATCGTCCTGGCTGAACAGCAGACGGCCAAGGAAGCCACGTACCACCTGCTCGTCGTCGCCTTCCTGTTTCCACTGGCTCATCCAGTCAAACACCGACAGATCGTTATCGAAATCTTCGGCGTGATCCTGCGCGTAGTAACCAATGCTAGCGTTCTCGGACCATTTCACGGTACCGCTATCCGGCGTCAGTTCGCCCACCAGAGTTTTCAGCATGGTGGATTTACCCACGCCGTTGGCACCGATAATGGCAATCTTCTCGCCGACTTCCATCATCAGGTTGAAGTTTTTAAACAGCGGGCCGTTATCAAAGCCTTTGCTCAGCGCTTCGACTTCCAGCGCGTTACGGAACAGTTTCTTCTCCTGTTCGAAACGGATGAACGGGTTCTGACGGCTGGAGGCTTTCACTTCGTCGAGCTTGATTTTGTCAATTTGACGGGCACGAGAGGTCGCCTGACGAGATTTAGAGGCGTTGGCGCTAAAGCGGCTAACGAAGGATTGCAGGTCAGCAATCTGCGCTTTTTTCTTGGCGTTGTCCGCCAGCAGACGCTCACGCGCCTGGGTCGCTGCGGTCATGTACTCGTCGTAGTTACCGGCGTACACGCGCAGTTCACCGTAGTCGAGGTCAGCCATGTGGGTGCAGACCATGTTCAGGAAGTGACGGTCGTGCGAAATGATGATCATGGTGCTGTCGCGTTCGTTCAGCGTCTGCTCCAGCCAGCGGATGGTGTCGATGTCCAGGTTGTTCGTTGGTTCGTCGAGCAGCAGGATGTCTGGGTTAGAGAACAGCGCCTGTGCCAACAGCACACGCAGTTTCCAGCCTGGCGCGACTTCGCTCATCAGACCGTAGTGCTGCTCCAGCGGAATACCCACGCCCAGCAGCAGTTCACCGGCGCGTGATTCCGCGGAGTAACCGTCCATTTCGCCGTAAAGCACTTCGAGATCGGCCACTTTGTAGCCGTCTTCTTCGCTCATTTCCGCCAGACCGTAGATACGGTCGCGCTCTTGTTTCACTTCCCACAGTTCGCCGTGGCCCATAATAACGGTGTCGAGTACGGAGTACTCTTCGAAGGCGAACTGATCCTGACGCAGCTTACCGATGCGTTCGTTCGGATCGAGGGAAACGTTGCCCAGCGTCGGCTCTAAGTCGCCGCCGAGGATTTTCATAAAGGTAGATTTGCCGCTCCCGTTTGCGCCAATCAGGCCGTAACGGTTGCCGCCGCCAAATTTGACGGAGATGTTTTCGAACAGCGGCTTACTGCCAAACTGCATGGTAACGTTGCTAGTAACTAACACGGGAGTATCCTGAAGAATGTGACAAACCGCCTATTCTGCCACAATTGAGAATAAAAAGCGCCCGCCTTCGCCAGTGACTAAACTGTAACTCAAGTGAAAAAAATGTGATTTCGTACACATCCGAATTCCCTGCGACAAGGAATGCACATATAATGCGCTCCTACCAACAGTCTGAATTCTCAAACAACCGCTGTAATGGCACTGATACCTCGCACAACATGAACATGAAATTAACTACGCTTTTCGCTGCGGCGCTTGCTGTCGTAGGCTTCTGTAATACGGCATCGGCGGTTACGTATCCGCTGCCAACCGATGGGAGCCGCATTGTCGGTCAGAATCAGGTCATCACGATCCCTGAAGACAATAAGCAACCGCTGGAATACTTCGCGGCCCAGTACCAGATGGGTCTGTCTAACATGCTGGAAGCTAACCCTGGCGTGGATACCTACCTGCCGAAAGGCGGTAGCGTGCTGAACATCCCTCAGCAGCTGATCCTGCCGGACACCGTGCATGAAGGTATCGTCATTAACAGCGCAGAAATGCGTCTGTACTACTATCCGAAAGGCACCAACACCGTGATCGTGCTGCCAATCGGTATTGGCCAGTTGGGCAAAGATACGCCTATCAGCTGGACCACCAAGGTAGAACGTAAGAAAGCGGGCCCAACCTGGACACCAACGGCGAAAATGCACGCCGAATATGCCGCAGCCGGTAACCCGCTGCCAGCCGTCGTTCCTGCTGGCCCGGATAACCCGATGGGTCTGTACGCGCTGTATATTGGCCGTCTGTACGCCATCCACGGCACCAACGCTAACTTCGGTATCGGCCTGCGCGTGAGCCACGGCTGCGTGCGTCTGCGTAACGAAGACATCAAATTCCTGTTCCAGAACGTGCCTGTTGGTACGCGCGTACAGTTCATTGATGAGCCTGTGAAAGTGACTACCGAACCAGATGGCAGCCGCTTCATGGAAGTTCACAACCCGCTGTCCACCACCGAAGCGCAGTTTGAAGGTGGCGAAACCGTACCGGTTGTGCTGACTAAAGCCGTGCAGAGCGTGACCAGCCAGCCTGACGTTGACCAGAGCATCGTTGACCAGGCGGTTAAAAACCGTTCCGGTATGCCGGTTCGTCTGAACTAATTGCCTGACATTTCCCGGTGGCGCTTCGCTTACCGGGCCTACACGAACATCGTTCGGGCGACAAAACAAAAATGGCGGGTTAATCACCCGCCATTTTTTTATCCATTATTGACTATCACGATGCCACCATGGTCGTAGCGATAGTGGCAGTGCGCGTACTCCAGCGGCGTGCCGTCATCCAGATAGATAACCTGCTCCACTTCCAGCACCGGGTCGCCGGGTTCACAGCTTAAATGCTGCTGATCGAGCGCGTCGGGTTTAATCGCCCGCACCACCCGATACGATCCCATCATCTTCAGGCCCAAATTTTCCTGCACATAGCGAAACACCGAACTTTCAAGGTGCGTTTTGCTTAACCCCGGCACCAGCGACACCGGCATCACGGTGATATCCAGCGACAGCGGTTCGCCGTTGAGCAGACGCAGGCGCACAAAATCATAGACCGGCGCATCGGCGTTAATCAGCAGTGAGGCCTGCTCTTTTTCCGTAGGAAAGCGCAGTTCAAAGCGAATCACCTGGCTTTCCACGGTGCCAAGATGTTCCCAGGTTTCCGTCGCCCCGGAGTAGTCGGTTCCGGGAACGTCCCACTGGGAGAGTTGCAGGAAATTCTTACGCACAAACGTGCCCTGCCCCTGGCGGGTATACACCAGCCCTTCGACGATCAACTGGCGCATGGCCTGCTGTATCGTCATCCGGCTGGTACCAAACTCCGCTGCCAGCGCAAACTGGTCGGGTAATGGTTCAGAGGCGGAATACTGCCGACTGATAATCCGTTTTTTAATTTCCCGCGCTATCGCGATGTATTTCGCCGCCATTACCCACTCCCATTGTTACATCTCTTCGCCGTTGCTATGAATCGCTTTTTTCAGCCATTCATAGCTTTTCTTCGGTACACGCTTCAGGTCTTTCAAATCATGGTTTTCACGGTTGACGTAGACCACACCGTAACGTTTACGCATATCGCCCTGCGAGCTAAGAATATCAATCAGCCCCCAGCCGAGATAGCCAATGACCTCTGCGCCATCTTCAAACATCGCCGCTTTCATGGCGTTAATATGGTCGCGATGATAGGCAATGCGATAGTCATCCTCGATGATGTTTTCACCATCCCAGGATTCGATCACCCCAATGCCGTTCTCAATCGGGAACACCGGCAGACGCCAGTCATTGTAATAGCGCGTAATGATACTGCGAAAACCGAGCGGGTCTATCTGCCAGTTCCACTCAGTGGCTTTCAGATACGGGTTCGGCGTGTCGCCAAACAGCATATAGTTGTTCACCGCCGTGCCTTCCGGGATAGCGTCGCTGTTGAGCGTGCGGCTGGCATAGTAGCTAAAGGCCATGTAGTCGTTTTTCATGGTCGCCAGCACCGCCAAATCTTCCTCACGATAGATGTCGTCAAAGCCGGACTGTTTAACGAAGTGCATGACTTCCGGGCTGTAGCCCTCGCCAGCAAAGGCGCGCAGCAGGTTCTGGTTGAAGAACTCATCAAGCTGCTGAGCGCAGAAGACATCGCGTGGCTTGCAGGTGGCCGGATAAACCTGGGCGTGCGCCAGCATCCCGCCCATCAGCTTGCCCGGTTTGGTGTCGTGCAGGTAGTTCGTGAGGTGAGCGTGGGCCATCATCACGTGGTGCTGAATTTCATAAAGCTCGCGCAGGGTTTTGTCGCCGCGCATATAGCCGGAGATCAGGAACGTTTCCGGCATGTGGTAGAGATTTTGCTCGTTAAAGGTCAGCCACCAGGTCACCTTGTCGCCGAAGCAGTCGATCACTTTCTTACCGTAGCGGATAAACGCTTCCATCACGCGACGGTCGGTAAAGCCGTTATATTTTTCCGCCATCGCCAGAGGCATATCGAAATGGTACAGGCAGATCATGGGCTCAATGCCGCGTTCGATCAGCGCATCGATAAAACGGTCGTAAAAGGCAATGCCCTCTTCGTTGAATTCGCCGTCGCCGGTTGGGCATACGCGGCTCCAGGCAATCTGGAAGCGATAGCAGTTCATGCCCAGATCTTTCATTAAATCAAAATCTTCTTCATAGCGATGATAAGAATCTGTCGCCACCTTCCAGTCAGAGGCGAACTCTTTCGGTTCGCGAATATCGTAGACCGACATCCCCTTGCCGCCTTCATTCCAGGCGCCTTCGGTCTGCATGCTGGAAACAGAGTTGCCCCAGAGGAAGTTGGCGGGCAGTGATGATTTCATGGTTCGGCTCCTATATGACTAGTCATTTAAATTTCATGACTAGTCATATAACGCGAAGACGAAAAAGTGCGCAACCTCGAAGATCGTTTTTTGTGAGTCGGAGAGGGTTTTTCCCGGCGGCGCTTCGCTTGGCCGGGAGAAAGATCAGCGGAGGAGCAACAGCAGCCCGTACCCCACCGCCGCTGCCCACAGCAGCATCGGAATAGAGTACAGATGAAAGCGCCACCAGATACGTCGGTCCGCCGCCATGCGCAGGGCAATCAGGTTTGCCAGCGAGCCGGGCAGCAGTCCGAAACCCCCCACGTTTACCGCCCATGCCAGCAGCAGCGACGGCGGCACGTAGTTGAGCAGGAGAATGGTCGATGGAACGTTACTGATGACCTGCGAAAGCCCAATCGCCGTCAGCCACAGCGGCCCATCAGAGAGCCCACTCACCCCGCTTAATACCTGATGCAGCGCCGGAAGCTGGGTAAGCAAATGGACATCGATAAACATCGCCATAAACACCAGCAGCAACGTCCAGTCCACGCCGAAAACCACGCGCCTTGCCAGCAGCAGAAAACCAACGGCGACAATCACCAGGCCCCAAAGCTCCTGCTTCATCTCGAGCGCGGTGAGAAAGACGAGGTAGAACGCCAGACAGCTCCACACCAGACGCGGCTGCCAGGACGGCGTGATATCACTGCTTTGAAACTGTAACTTTTTCGCCGGAAAGCAAAACCAACACAGCACCAGCAGCGTGACCATCATCGCCAGCGCCAACGGCAACATTTGCAAGGTAAACGCCGGAAATGAGAGGCCCGAGCGCCCCCATAGCAAAATGTTCTGCGGGTTGCCGATAGGCGTTAACAGCGACCCGGCGTTGACCGCCAGCGCCTCGAAAATAATCAGCCGGTTAATCGGCAACGCGCACCATTTTTTCAGCGTTAAGGTCAGCGGCACCACGATAAACAGCGCCACGTCGTTGGTCAGAAACGTTGAGAGCAGCGCTGCCGCCAGCACCATAAACAGCGCTAGCTGCCGCTCAGTGGCAAAGCGGCGCGCCATTTTGCGCCCAAGGACATCAAAATAGCCGCTCTGCTCTACCCCTTTGGTAAGTAGCATCAGGCCGCTCAGGGTAATGATGGTGTGCCAGTCAATCGCCGCAGGCCAGCTTGACGGCATGAAGGGAACGAAAAAGCTCAGCAGAACGCCGACGATAATCAGCAGGTGCAAAAAACGGTCGCGAGCCAGCGACCGTATAAAAGGGAGGTTCATTCAGCGTGTTGCCCGTGCTTCTGGGTAAACTGGCGGAACATATCGAGCGTCTCTTCGCTGACGTGATGCTCAATGCCCTCCGCGTCGCGACGGGCAGTATCGGCGCTGACGCCCAGCACCAGCAGAAAGTTTTCCACCACCTGATGACGCTCGCGGCTCTCCTGCGCCAGCTTTTCCCCTTCCGGCGTCAGAAACACCCCGCGCCATGGAATCTGTTCAATCAGCCCTACACCCGCCAGACGCTTGAGCATTTTGGCGACCGTTGGCTGCGATACGCCAAGGCGAGCGGCCATGTCCACCTGTCGCGCTTCCCCTACTTCACGGATCAAATCAGAAATCAGCTCAACATAGTCGTCAATCAGCTCCCGACGATGCGCTTCCCGCACCTGACGGAACCCTTCGACGTGTTCCTCAACGTTCACCAGCTGCGTCGCTTTTTTTGTTGTTGGCGTACCTGCGCGGCGGCTCATAGCACTTCCTCATCTGTGTGACGCCTGAACGCGTCATATCAAGTGAGTCCATTGTAATGGATTGTGACCCGAGTACAAAAAATTAACGTTTTAGCCATAGCTATAAAATATAGCCTGTGCTATATCTGTACGTAATGCAAACGCTCATCACGGAAAGACGAGTCAAATCGCAGGAGGAACCATGAACGAATTCAAGAGGTGTATCAGCGTGTTTAGTCACTCTCCTTTTAAAGTCCGGTTAATGTTGATTGGTATGATTTGCGACCTGTTCAACAACAAACCGCAACAGGACACTCCGTCCCGCTAAGCGGCGAGCGCATCGCCGCTTCATTTTTCCGTCACAATTCGGTGGCAGACTGGCTTTTTGCCTCCAAAAACCCCGACTATTTTCTGGTTTTGCAATCTCCCTCCCAAAACAATTCGTTATGAGTAGTTGACCCAACTATACACACGCTTTATCTTCTTGCAGCCCCGACCTCTGCAACACCTTTTCTCGCACTGTCTGGCCAATAAATACCCCTTGACGCCAGGGGATGCGCATGGCGTTTTTATAGTTGCTATCTATGAACCTGACCCTGAAAGAAACCCTCGCTGCGCGTGGGCTTGCCCTGAGCCCATGGACGGGATTTTATTTTTTACAATCGATCCTGATTAACCTGGCGTTGGGTTATCCGTTTAGCCTGCTGTATGCGGTGGCGTTTACCGGCGTGCTGCACCTGCTATGGCGCACCTTGCCAAAAGCGCAGAAGGTCATTCTGGGGGTTTATTCTCTGGTAGGCGCACTCTATTTCCCGTTCAGCCAGGCCTACGGCGCACCGAACTTCAACACCCTGCTGGCGCTTCACTCGACCAACGTCGAAGAGTCGACGGAAATCTTCACCATCTTCCCGTGGTATAGCTACCTGGTTGGCCTGTTTATTTTCGTGCTCGGCGTGATTGCCGTACGTCGTAAAGAAACAGAAATCGGGCGCTGGGGCGTGATGGAAACACTGTGTCTGCTGTTCTGCATCGGCGTCTTCTTCGTTCAGCCGATTCAAAACAAGATTGATGGTTGGGGATTTAAACTTAGAGATAGCGGCTACCCGGCTTTCCGCTTCGTCAAAGACATCATCGTTAACAACAACGAGGTCATTGACGAGCAGCAGCGTATGGCTGAGCTTTCCAATATGAAAGACACCTGGAACGTGCTCGCCGTGAAGCCAAAATATCACACCTATGTGGTGGTGATTGGTGAAAGCGCACGCCGTGACGCGCTGGGTGCATTTGGTGGACACTGGGACAATACCCCGTTCGCCAGCTCGGTCAATGGCAATTTGTTCACCAACTACGTTGCCGCCAGCGGTTCCACGCAAAAATCGCTGGGGCTGACCCTGAACCGCGTGGTCGACGGTAAACCACTGTATCAGGATAACTTCGTCACTCTCGCCAACCGCGCGGGGTTCCAGACCTGGTGGTTCTCAAACCAGGGGCAAATTGGCGAGTACGATACCGCCATTGCCAGTATCGCCAAGCGCGCCGATGAAGTGCACTTCCTGAAAAGCGGTGATTTCGAAGCGGACAAAAACACCCGCGACGAGGCGCTGCTGAAAATGACCGCCCAGGTACTTTCTACCGCCCGCAGCCAGCCACAGCTGATTGTGCTGCACCTGATGGGTTCACACCCGCAGGCCTGCGACCGTACCCAGGGTAAATATGCCCAGTTCGTGCAGTCCAAAGAGACATCATGCTATCTCTACAGCATGACGCAAACCGACAGCCTGCTCAGCCAGCTTTACGACCAGCTGCGCCGGAATACCGATAGCTTCTCGATGGTCTATTTCTCCGACCACGGTCTGGCTTTTAAAGAGCGTGGAAAAGCGGTGCAATACCTGGCGCACGATGATAAATACCAGCAGAACTTCCAGGTGCCGTTTATGGTGCTATCCAGCGATGATAAAAAGCACAACATCATCAAGGCGCGTCGTTCTGCCAACGACTTCCTGAGCTTCTTCTCCCAGTGGACCGGGATCCAGACGCAGGAGATCGTACCTAAGTACCGCTTTATCTCGTCGCAAAAAGCCGGGAAGGTCTTTATCACCAACTTCCAGTTACAAAAAGTGGATTACGATTCGCTGAAAACGGATCTGTTTGATCCCAAAAGCTAACTTTCCCCTGTCGCACGCCGGATATCCGTTTACCTCTTAATCAGGTAGACGGATAGCAAACCCGCCTAACGTTGCATTACTATACTCATCTCAAGACCTCTCACCACGAGCATGATGATGATTGCACAACGTCTTACCCGTGACTGGCGTATTCCCACCGCAGGGCTATTACTACTGCTTCTGCTCGCCACCGCGTTCAGCTTACATACCCACTGGAACGCCTTTATCCAGTGGTGCCTGGCGACGCAAATCACTCTACACCGTTATCTGGTGATGTACCTGCTGCAGTTAAACAACCACGAATACAGCGGCGGTCTTTGGTTACTCACCGGCGCATTTTTCTACGGCGTACTGCATGCCATTGGGCCCGGGCATGGCAAATTTATCGTCACCACCTATCTCAGCACCAACAAAGAGAGCCTTCTGGCCGCACGCGTGGTGCCGTTTATCGGTAGCCTGATGCAGGGCATTAGCGCCATTCTTTTTGTTTTTATTCTGGCCGTCGGCTTCAATCTGGCCTCAGGCGATCTCAGTACCAGCCGCTGGTACGTCGAGAAAATCAGCGCGGTGATGATTGGCGCATTCGGGCTGTTTGTTATCTATCAGACGCTGAAAAGCCTGCGTCCGCGTAAACTCGCTATCTCATCGCTCAAACCGCTGCACCAACACGACGAACAGTGCGGCTGCGGAAATCATGGCGTAGGTGCTACGCTTGCTGAAAGTGATTGGAAAACGCGGCTGGGCGTAATTCTGGCAATTGGTGCCCGGCCGTGCAGCGGCGCGATTATGATTCTGATGTTTGCCAACGCGCTCGGTATCGTCAGTTGGGGGATTGCAGCGGTAATGACAATGGCGCTTGGTACCGCCCTGTCGATTCTTGGGCTATCGCTCGCCGTACGCTACGCGCGTGAACGGACGGTCGCCTTTTTTGGCGGCGCGGGAAAACACGGATGGGTGATGCCGGCGGTCAAAATTGCCGGAGGAGTGATGCTGGTGCTTTTTGCTACCGTCCTGTTTTTGACGGTGATTCCGATCAGCGCTAACGGCGACTACATCGCAGCAGGCTGTTAATTCACGAAAAATAGGCATTAAAAAAGGGGTCATCAAGACCCCTTTTTATATCACCGAAGTGATTAGAAGCGGTAACCTGCACCGACGATCCAGGTACCAACGTCAACGCTACGAATACGAGACTGCTCGTAGGATACGTCCAGAGCTACGTTCTCGATTGGGTTGAACTGCAGACCTGCACCGTAGGAGAAACCGTAGTCGCTGGTGCTGTTGGTTTCAGGGAATTGGTTACCCTGTGCTTTACCATAGCCCAGACCAACTACGCCGTAGATGCTAGCCCAGTCGTTGATGCGGTAAGCAGGACCAGCAGTGATGCCGTAGTACTGACCTTTGGTGTACACGCCGTTCTGGGTGTCACTTTTTTCAGTGTAGGTGAAGGAGCTGATCACACCCAGTGGGCTGTTGTCTGCTTCGTAGCGGTATTTCAAGTTGAAACCGCCCGCTTTGTTAGCAACGCCCTGCATATCGCTCTGAGCGTAACCACCAGTAACGGTAGAAGTTGCAGCTACAGCAGTACCTGCGGAGATAGCCAGTACAGCGGCCAGTGCTGAAAGACATGCGATTTTTTTCATAATAACCACCTCAAATGTGCTTCTAATAAGTCCTAAGTTTTAAATATATCAAAAATTGTTAAGAAACTCTTTCGACCTAACGGTGTCTAAAGGCATCAATGATGTAACATTTTATTTCCATCATGATTCATCCATCTGATTAATAATGTTTTTTTAACCTCAGCATGACTTCTACGCAGGTTAAAACGGGGATGATTTTTCCAGACAATTCCTAATTTGACAGACTAAATTCTTCTCGACTAAAGAAATTCTACTCGTTCCATGACACTTTTTTTTCAACATTCCCTCAACCGTAGTGCACTATTTCAATTACACTGCCGGTTTTACCTCTTTTGACAAAAACTGACAGGAAAAAGATGTCCGGTTCGCTCCGCAAGGTACCTTCGTGGTTACCCATACTCGTTATTCTTATCTCAATGGTCTCTATCCAGAGCGGAGCATCGCTGGCTAAATCATTGTTTCCACTCGTTGGTGCCCCTGGTGTGACTGCGCTTCGTCTGGCGCTCGGTACCCTAATTCTCGTTGTGGTGTTCAAACCCTGGCGGCTTCGCTTTGCCAAAGCGCAACGGCTACCGCTGCTGTTCTATGGACTGTCGCTGGGCGCCATGAACTATCTCTTCTATTTGTCATTGCAGCGTATTCCGCTGGGCATTGCGGTGGCGCTCGAATTTACCGGCCCGCTGGCCGTCGCCCTCTTTTCATCTCGCCGCGCGGTCGATTTTATCTGGGTGATTCTGGCGGTCGTCGGCCTGTGGTTCCTGCTACCACTCGGTCAGGACGTCGCGCACGTCGACTTGACCGGCGCGCTGCTGGCGCTGGGAGCCGGGGCTGGCTGGGCGGTTTATATTCTGAGCGGGCGACGCGCCGGGGAAGAGCACGGCCCGGCGACGGTGGCAATGGGCTCACTGATTGCGGCAATCGTCTTTGTGCCGCTGGGCGCTTTCCAGGCCGCGGACGCCCTGTGGCACTGGTCAATATTACCGCTGGGATTGGCTATTGCCGTCCTGTCGACGGCGCTGCCTTACTCGCTGGAGATGATCGCACTCACGCGTTTGCCGACCCGAACTTTCGGTACATTAATGAGCATGGAGCCCGCGTTGGCGGCGCTCTCCGGGATGGTTTTTCTCGGTGAAATGCTGACCCTGAGCCAGACGCTGGCGCTAGGCGCTATTATTGCTGCTTCAATGGGATCAACGCTGACCATGCGCCAGGAAAGTAAAATTAAAGAGATCGACGTCGACTAATTTTCTTATATTATGCATAGTGCGCACCACTATGCATAATAACCCTTTCGAATTGCATAATTTCTTATTTAATATCAATAAAATCCGCCACAAAAATATAACCCCACTGCCATAATTTTTTAATTCATTGTTTTTCAAAGATTTTTAAACAATTACCGTCGTCACTATCATACCTATAGGCAGAATCAGAAAATACCGTCCCGGTGACGGTGCTATACTTGTTTTCGTTAATTCATGAGGACGAAATACACCAACCTATAGCGGTGTATAAATCAAGAGGATATATGACTATGAGTACTGCAAAACTGGTTAAAACGAAAAACGCCCACCTTCTTTATACGCGTAACGACGTTCCGGACAGTGAAAAACAGGCCACCGTTGCGTTACTCAATCGTCAGGTTCTGCAGTTTATCGATCTGTCATTGATTACCAAACAGGCGCACTGGAACATGCGCGGTGCCAACTTTATTGCCGTGCATGAGATGCTCGACGGCTTCCGTACCGCGTTAACCGATCACCTCGATACCATGGCGGAACGTGCCGTGCAGCTCGGCGGTATCGCACTGGGTACTACCCAGGTCATCAACGCCCAGACTCCGCTGAAAAGCTACCCGCTGGATATCACCAGCGTACAGGATCACCTGAAAGCACTGGCTGAGCGCTATGCCATTGTGGCAAACGACGTTCGTAAAGCGATTAGCGAAGCGAAAGATGAAGATACCGCAGATATCTTCACCGCCGCCTCCCGCGATCTGGATAAATTCCTGTGGTTCATTGAAGCGAATATTGAATAACCATAAGTCAATCCTATGCCCTTTCTGCCCCCCGCAGAAAGGGCATTGCACCAGAAAAGTGCGCAACTACGGTCATAAACCCCGCCAAAGTAAATCATTTGTAATAATCACCTCACACAATCGTTAATAAAAGATTGTTTTATCCCCTACGTTTGCGCTAAAAAACACCATACTTAACAACATCAACATCACGCACCACTTTGGTGCCCTCTCATGGTGCATATGGACATTTATCCTGCCAATATCGTGCAGGGTAAAACACATTATTTGTTAATAAACAATGCATTGTGAAGTTGGCACGATTCTTTCATAAGCCGAATGTTCTCGCAGGGGATCGCCCCGTGGATATAAAAGGAAATGCTATGAAGTCTATGTTTAAAGTTTCACTGGCTGCACTCACCCTGGCTTTCGCGGTTTCTTCTCATGCCGCAGATAAGCAACTGGTTGTGGCAACTGACACGGCGTTCGTTCCGTTTGAATTCAAACAAGGCGACAAGTACGTCGGCTTTGATATCGATCTGTGGGCCGCGATTGCGAAAGAACTGAAGCTGGATTACACCCTGAAGCCAATGGACTTCAGCGGCATTATCCCTGCGCTGCAGACCAAAAATATCGACCTGGCGCTGGCGGGTATCACCATTACCGACGAACGTAAAAAAGCGGTCGACTTCTCCGATGGCTACTACAAAAGCGGCCTGCTGGTGATGGTTAAAGCCAACAACAACGACATTAAAAGCGTGAAAGATCTCGACGGCAAAGTGGTAGCCGTGAAGAGCGGTACCGGTTCTGTTGATTACGCGAAAGCCAACATCAAAACCAAAGACCTGCGTCAGTTCCCGAATATCGATAACGCCTACATGGAATTAGGCACCAATCGCGCTGACGCGGTGCTGCACGATACGCCAAACATTCTCTACTTCATCAAAACTGCCGGTAACGGTCAGTTCAAAGCGGTAGGCGAATCTCTGGAAGCGCAGCAGTACGGTATTGCGTTCTCTAAAGGCAACGACGAGCTGCGCACCAAAGTTAACGGCGCGCTGAAAACGCTGAAAGAGAACGGCACCTACAACGAAATCTACAAAAAATGGTTCGGTACTGAACCTAAATAAACCAACCTGATCCATCAGGTTCTGTAACGCCCGGTGGCGCTTGCGCTTACCGGGCCTACAATTTTAGTCAGCACACGTTGGCTAGTTTTTTTATTTTCCACCACGGTATACAGGAATACATCATGCAGTTTGACTGGAGCGTCATCTGGCCAGCCATTCCAATTTTGTTGGACGGCGCCAAAATGACTCTGTGGATTTCGATCCTCGGCCTGGCGGGCGGTATTGTTATCGGTCTGCTGGCGGGTCTGGCCCGCACCTACGGCGGCTGGATTGCTAACCACATTGCCCTCGTATTCATTGAAGTGATCCGCGGTACGCCGATCGTAGTGCAGGTGATGTATATCTACTTCGCCCTGCCGATGGCCTTCCCGGATATTCGCATCGACACCTTCACCGCAGCGGTGATCACTATCATGATCAACTCCGGTGCCTACATTGCCGAAATCACCCGTGGCTCGGTGCTGTCGATCCATAAAGGTTTCAGCGAGGCCGGTCTTGCGCTTGGTCTTTCCCGTCGCGAAACCATTCGTCACGTGATTATGCCGCTGGCCCTGCGCCGCATGCTGCCCGCGCTCGGCAACCAGCTCATTATCAGTATCAAAGATACCTCGCTGTTTATCGTTATCGGTGCCGCAGAGTTGACCCGCAGCGGTCAGGAAATTATCGCCGGGAACTTCCGTGCGCTGGAAATCTGGACCGCGGTTGGCGTTATCTACCTCATTATCACGCAGGTACTCAACATCGTGCTCCGCGTTCTTGAAAGAAGGATGAAAATCCTGTGATTGAATTTAAAAACGTCTCCAAGCACTTTGGGCAAACCCAGGTGCTGCATAACATCGATCTCAACGTCAAGCAGGGTGAGGTTGTGGTGATTATCGGGCCGTCCGGCTCCGGTAAATCGACTCTGCTGCGCTGCATTAACAAGCTGGAAGAGATTACCAGCGGTGAGCTGATCGTCGATGGTCTGAAGGTCAACGACCCGAAAGTGGATGAACGCCTGATCCGCCAGGAAGCGGGTATGGTGTTCCAGCAGTTCTATCTGTTCCCGCACCTGACGGCGCTGGAAAACGTGATGTTCGGCCCAACCCGCGTGCGCGGCCTGAAGAAAGATGCGGCAGAAAAGCTGGCCAAAGATCTGCTGGCGAAAGTCGGCCTTGCCGAGCGCGCCCATCACTACCCTTCTGAGCTTTCCGGCGGCCAGCAGCAGCGCGTGGCGATTGCCCGTGCGCTGGCGGTGAAACCGAAAATGATGCTGTTTGATGAGCCTACATCAGCGCTCGACCCTGAACTGCGCCACGAAGTGTTGAAAGTAATGCAGGATCTGGCTGAAGAAGGCATGACGATGGTTATCGTGACCCACGAAATCGGCTTTGCTGAGAAAGTGGCGTCTCGTCTGATCTTTATCGATAAAGGCCGGATTGCCGAAGATGGCAACCCGCAGGAATTGGTGAAGAACCCACCAAGCCAACGTCTGCAAGAGTTCCTGCAGCACGTCTCCTGATGCTAACGCCGTTTATCCCCAAGGGGTAAACGGCGTTTTTCTTAGCGTTTGCGCGCCAGGAAACGACGACGCTGTTCGTCATCCATAAATGACCAGGCGATAAAGCGACTTTGCTTCTGACCCTGTGACATCTCTTTTTTCACTACTTTTACCGCACCCACGTCGGTTAACGCGCGGTACAACGGCGGCAGATTTTCGCCTTTGGACACCAGCGATGTAAACCACATCACCTGACGGGCAAAACCTTTGCTCTCTGCAATCATCTGTTTGATAAAGGCCACTTCCCCGCCATCACACCACAGCTCCTGCTGTTGGCCGCCAAAGTTCAGCGCATCATCACGATCCTGGCCCAGGTTACGACGCTTACGCTCGCTGCCCGCGCGCGCTGCGGCCGCAGAATCATGAAACGGCGGGTTGCACAGCGTGGCATCATACTGCTCGTTTTTGTGAATAACGCCGTTGAACATCGCCGTCGTATCCTTCTGGCGACGCAGGCGAATCATGCGATTCAGCGATGGATTCGCGCTCAGGATAGCCTGCGCGCTGGCAAACGCTTCAGGGTGCGTTTCGCTGCCGGTAAAGCGCCAGCCGTATTCGTGCGCGCCAATCAGCGGATAGATGCAGTTCGCACCCACGCCGATATCCAGAATGTTAGCCCCTTTCACCACGCTGCCGCTTTCATCGCTGAGCAGGTCGCCAAGGTGATGGATATAATCCGCGCGCCCCGGTACCGGCGGGCAGAGAAAACCTTCCGGAATATCCCACTCTTTAACCGCATAGAAATGCGCCAGCAGCGCCTTGTTCAGCGTCTTCACCGCCAGCGGATCGGCGAAGTTGATGGTCTGCTCGCCCGCCGGGCTGAGAGTAATAAAATCGCGCAGTGCTGGCACGGCCTGGCACAGCGCTTCGAGATCGTAGCGACTATGATGACGGTTACGCGGGTGTAAACCCGGTTTCTGGGTACTCATGACTTTCTCCTGTCGTAATGCGGCGTAAGATACCCGTTGACGACGGTGCGGTAAATAAGGGAGTCTGGATTCCTGCTTCTAAATATCAGGTGCGCTATGTATTTTTATGAGCCTTCCCACGGACATGGGCTACCTCACGACCCGCTCAACGCCATCGTCGGACCGCGTCCTATCGGCTGGATTTCCTCTGTCGACCCGCAGGGGCGGCGTAATCTCGCGCCCTACAGCTTTTTTAACTGCTTTAACTATCGGCCACCGATCATCGGTTTCGCCAGCAGCGGCTGGAAAGATAGCGTGCAGAATATTGTCGATACCAAAGCGTTTGTCTGGAATCTGACCACCCGTGATTTAGCCATCGCGATGAACGAAACCTCCGCCACGCTGCCGCACGGTGAAGATGAGTTTGCCCGCGCGGGGCTGACGGCCGCACCGAGCCGCCTGGTGGACGCACCCCGCGTTGCCGAAAGCCCGGTCAACTTTGAATGCCGCCTGTCGCAGTGCATTCAGCTCACCGGCGCAGACGGTACCGCCGTTGATACCTGGCTGGTGCTGGGCGAAGTGGTCGGCATTCACATTGACGAATCGCTGCTGGAAAACGGCATCTACCAAACCGCCAAAGCGCAGCCGGTTCTCCGCGCAGGTGGTCCGTCTGCCTATTACACCATTGATGAAAACCATCGGTTTGATTTAATCCGCCCGGATGCGCGTCAGGGTTGATAGATGCCATTCCCGGAGTCGGCATAAACGCCTCGCCCGGGCTACAAACCTTGCCTCCGTAGCCCGGACGAGCGCAGCGACTCCGGGAGTCACTCCGACAAATATGTAATCTTTATGTATAAAAAATGAAGAAACTGTAAAGCAATGTATTTATTTTTAGTTCAATGAGTGATAAAAAGTGACGCGATCTGATAATGATTATCACAATCATTATCAACATCATTTAAAAAAGATAAAACAACCTGCAGTGGCGAAGGGGACAAGACGTTCCCTGTTGTCATCTTTAATTTCGCGTTTAAAAATTATAAGACACTCATTGATATGGATAAAAATCGCACTACCCCGTTCAGTAGCTTTAGCTCGCTCACGTTTTTTACCGGATTATGCATTGGACTGACGCCTACGGCTCAGGCCGCTGACAGTAAAGAAAAAAGCCCGGGAGATACGTTAGTCGTCGAAGCGCAAGCGCCATCGCTGTATGCTCCAACGAAATCCGCCGACCCTAAATTCAGCCGCCCGATTGCCGACACCACGCGTACCGTGACGGTGATTTCCGAGCAGGTGCTGAAGGATCAAGGTGCCACTAACCTGACAGACGCATTAAAAAACGTCCCAGGCGTCGGGGCCTTCTTCGCGGGTGAAAACGGCAGCTCGTCAACCGGCGATACCATTTATATGCGCGGCGCAGATACGTCTAACAGTATCTACATCGACGGTATTCGCGATATCGGCAGCGTGACGCGTGACACTTTCAATACTGAACAAGTAGAAGTGATTAAGGGCCCGTCTGGTTCAGACTATGGCCGCAGCGCGCCGACGGGCTCGATCAATATGATCAGCAAGCAGCCGCGCCTGGACTCTGGTATCGATGCTTCAGCAAGCGTAGGCAGCGCGTGGTATCGCCGCGGCACGCTGGATCTGAACGAAGCCATCGGCGACACCACTGCCGTACGCTTAAACCTGATGGGGGAAAAGACGCACGATGCAGGGCGCGATAACGTGAAAAACGAGCGCTACGGAGTTGCGCCGTCCATCGCCTTTGGCCTCGGCACGCAAAACCGCCTGTATCTGAACTATCTGCATGTTACCCAGCACAACACGCCGGACGGCGGTGTGCCCACCGTGGGCCTACCGGGCTACTCCGCACCAAACGCCGCCACATCAGCGCTCAATAGCTCTGGCAAAGTCGATACGCATAATTTCTACGGCACCAACTCAGACTACGACGACTCCACCACCGATACGGTGACGATGCGTTTCGAACATGACTTTAACGACACCACCACCATCCGTAATACCACCCGCTGGTCGCAGATTAAGCAGGATTATATGATGACGGCGATAATGGGCGGCGCAAGCAACATTGGTCGACCGGACCCTAACAACGTCAACACCTGGACCTGGACGCGCAACGTCAACACCAAAGATGTCAGCAACAAGATCCTGACTAACCAGACTAACCTGACTTCTAAGTTCTACACCGGCGCTATCGGCCACGATATCAGCACCGGCGTCGAGTTTACCCACGAGCAGCAGACCAACTACGGCGTCTACCCGATGACGGCTCCGGTGGTCAATCTGTATAACCCGAACAGTAACGTCAACATCGGTAGCCTGAACCGTAGCGGCGCTAACGCTAACGGTCAGACCGATACCTTTGGTATTTACGCGTTCGATACGCTGCAAATTACCCGTGATTTTGAGCTGAACGGCGGTATTCGCCTGGATAGCTATCACACCGAATATGACAGCGCCTCACTGTGTGGCGGCACGGGTCGTGGCGCCATTGCCTGTCCGGCGGGCGTTGCCAAAAACACGCCTGTCACCACCGTCGATGCCACGAAATCAGGTAACCTGGTCAACTGGAAAACGGGGGCCCTGTATCACCTGACGCAGAACGGCAACGTCTACGTCAACTACGCCATCTCCCAGCAGCCTCCGGGCGGCAGCAACTTCGCGCTGGCGGCTGGTGGAACCAGTAGCAGCGCCAACCGTACCGATTTCAAACCGCAAAAAGCGAAAACCAGCGAAGCCGGCACCAAATGGGAGCTGCTGGATAAACGCCTGCTACTGTCGGCGGCGGTATTCCGTACCGATATCGAAAACGACGTTGAAGCCAACGACGACGGCACCTATTCGCAGTACGGCACCAAACGCGTGGAAGGCTATGAGCTCTCCGTTGCCGGGAACATCACCCCGGAATGGCAGGTGATTGGCGGCTTCACGCAGCAGCGCGCCACCATCCAGCAGGGTACAGAGGTGACACAAGACGGCTCATCATCACTGCCGTATACTCCGGAGCATGCCTTCACCCTGTGGAGCCAGTACCAGGCCACCGATGCGATTTCCGTCGGCGCAGGCGCGCGCTACATTGGCAGCATGCATCGCGGCAAAGACGGCGCCGTCGGCACGCCGGACTCCACCGACAGCTACTGGGTTGCCGATGCCAAGATTGGTTACCGCGTGAACAGCACGCTCGACCTGCAGCTGAATGCCTACAACCTGTTTGATACCAACTATGTTGCCTCGATCAACAAGAGCGGCTATCGCTACCATCCGGGCGAGCCAAGAACCTTCGTGTTGACGGCTAACGTACATTTCTAAGTATCACCGTGGGGCGCAAGCCCCACTTTCTTTAAGGAGAGATTCCCATGATGTACCGCATTCCTGGCGTGTTGAGCGCCGAAGAGGTTCGCCAGCTTGTCGCTGAACTGGAGCAAGCGGAATGGGTAGACGGCCGGGCAACCGTCGGCGCGCAGGGTGCGCAGGTTAAGCAAAACCAACAGGTAGATACCCGCAGTGAACGCTATGCCGGGCTACAGGCACGCGTGCTGGACGCGGTGAACCGTCACTCGCTGTTCTTCGCCGCCGCACTGCCAAAAACCATTTCCAGCCCGCTGTTCAACCGCTATCAGCAGCAGGAAACCTATGGTTTTCACGTCGACGGCGCGGTACGTCAGCACCCACACACCGGCTGGATGCGCACCGACCTTTCCGCCACCTTGTTCTTGTCGGAACCGGATAGCTACGAAGGCGGTGAGCTGACCGTTAACGATACCTATGGACAGCATGCGGTGAAGCTCCCGGCAGGTGATTTAGTCCTCTACCCTTCCAGCAGCCTGCACTGCGTCACGCCCGTCACATCAGGCGTACGAGTTGCATCGTTTATGTGGATCCAATCCATGATTCGAGACGATAAACGCCGCGCCATGCTGTTTGAACTCGACGGCAACATTCAGGCTTTAAAACGCCGTCACGGCGAATCGGAAGAAGCGCTCTCGCTGCTCAACCTGTATCACAATCTTCTGCGGGAATGGTCAGAAATTTAAGCTGAGAATATCTCTCAAATTTTATGATGGAGTTAAACGAAGCCGGGATAACAAAGCGGTCACCGACGTCGCCCTCTCCATCAGAATACAAAACATCGAGAAAAGTTTACTCATCTCGTATCAATAAGAATATAATGCTACAAATAGACCACTTAACCAGTTTTGATGACAAAACTATACCTGAACATACAGAGCAATCGATTATCTTTACGAGCACGCTTTTTAGCAAAAAAAGTGGCAAATTGTGCGCTAGATCTCTTTACTGACCGCACTTCACCCGTAAACACATTCACATCATGAATATTTTATTAATAATCAATACATTAATAATTGTTCAATTTTTTTGATTGTCGACATCAATTCTCTTCGATTTATTCCATCGAATAAAAGCGTGATACTTCTCACATCGACGGAAACAACGTCATCCGAACAACATCACCTGCGAGAGATTAATGATGAAAACGATTAAATATGCTGTTGCTGCTATTGCCCTTTCTACCCTGTCTTTCGGTGCTTTTGCTGCACAACCGGTAACTCAGGAACAAGCGCAAAAAATGAATGAAATTGGTGTGGTATCCGCCAACGGTGCAACCACGCTGGATGGTCTGGAAGCAAAACTGGCGCAGAAAGCTGCTGATGCAGGCGCTACCGGCTACAGCATCACCTCTGCTAACACCAACAACAAAGTTAGCGGCACCGCGGTTATCTACAAATAACCGACCTAAGTACTACCCCGTGAGTTTGACCTCTCACGGGTGCTCCAACCCTCATTGAACTTGTTGATACCCTTGCTTGCCCGGCCGCCACGCCGGGCTTTTTTTTGCGTGGAATTTTGGGATGCGGTTGATCCCGGGGTCACTGCGTTCGCCCGGGAAAGCACGACCGCTTAATACGACTGCGCGACGCGCGCCAGCCCTTCTTCAATACTAGGCACTTCCCCCGTCGCCAGCAGGCAGCAGGCGAGCTGGATTTTCAGCGAATGCGGCACCGGCTCAACGCCCGCCACGCAGCGCTCGATCCATCGCGCGGTCACTTCCGGGTCTTTACTCGATGGTAGCACCACTTCTGCTTCAGGCTGCTCGCTCTGGCGCGCATTGACCACCCGCGCCCCCTCGCTATCAATCAGCGTTATCTGCGGGCAACGCTGCGGGTTGGCATACACCTCACCTTCCGTGCCGTGCATTAACAGCCCACGCCCACCGATATCCGCAAAGAACTTCGCCACTTTGCCCACGTATTCAGGGTGTGACACGCTGGATAAGCGCAGCGCCGCGTTCTCTTCAAAAGGTGTGGCTAGTTTCGCCAGCGTGTGAGCACTGTTGCGCACGCCAAGCTGCCAGCGAAAGTTAAGCTGGCGCTCCAGCGGCGGGCACAGCGCGCCAACGGGAATATAAACCGGCTGATGGCCTTCAAGCTTCGCCTGTGCCTGACCGGCATGGCGAGTAGGCTCAATGCCCATCAGTTCAAAAATCGTTTCGGTAATCACCCGGGTTGGGTCTTCGCTGACGCCGTGCACCACCACCGGGAAGCCCAGTTTGTGCAGCAGCATCGCCAGCAGCGGCGTCAGGTTGGCCTGTTTGCGCGCGCCGTTATAGCTCGGGATAACAATCGGCATTGGCTTGCCTGCCGGCGGCGTTAAACGCAGCGTCTTTTGCTGCATCGCCTCGTAGAAGCCAATCATCTCCGCTTCGCCTTCTCCCTTAATGCGCATGGAGAGCAAAATCGCACCCATTTCCAGTTCCGGCACGTCACCCTCCAGCATCTGACTATACAGGCTTCGCGCGGTGTCCTGGTCCAGGTCACGGGCGTGATTTTTACCTCGCCCGATTTCTTTGATGATTTTGCGGTAATCCATGTGCTGCTCCTTTTGCTCGTCGTGGTGCACAGCGGCCGCCTGATGGCGCTACGCTTATCAGGCCTACATGCCGAGTTAACGTTTTTTACGGCGCGGCGATTTGGGTTTCGCCGTCGGGGCTTTCAGCTTTACTTCCGGCACTTCCGGTCGTTCTATCGGGAAAACCGGTAACGCATTCAGTAAACGCTTACCGTAGTTTTTGGTCAACAGCCGCTTATCGTAGATAACTACTTCGCCCCAGCAGCCGTGGCTACGAATCAGCCGCCCCACCTGCTGAATCAGGTTAAATGACGCGCTGGGTAAGCTCTGCACCTCAAAAGGATAGCGGTTGAGGCTTTTCAGCCACTCCCCTTCGGTAATCACCACCGGGCTATCAATCGGTGGGAAGGCAATTTTGTGGATATGCACCTGGGTGAGCAAGTCACCTTTCAGATCCAGACCTTCGGCAAAAGATTGCAGGCCAACCAGCACGCTGCGCTCGCCGTTCTCCACCCGCTTACGATGCAATTCCACCAGCCGATAGCGCGGCTGATCGCCCTGCACCAGCAGCATCAGCCGCAGGTCGGTGACGTACTCAAGAAAACGCTGCATCGCGCGTCCGCTGGCAAACAGCACCAGCATACCGTGGTGCTTTTTGCTCTCAACCTGCTCGCGGAAATAGGCCGCCATCTCGGCAATATGCTGCTCTTCGTTGTCGATAAGCGGCTCATACTGCATCTGCGGAATAACGATTTTGCCCTGCTCGACGTGGTTGAACGGCGAATCCAGCGCGACGAAGCGATCGCCCGCTTTCTCTTTCAGGCCGCTCATCTCCTGCAGACGGGAGAAACTGTTCAGCGAACGTAGGGTTGCAGAGGTCACCACAATATGCGGCACGCTGCGCCACAGCAGGCGTTCAAGCTGATCGCTCACGCGAATACCGACGCAGTGGAACCAGACGTGCATCTGCCCGTCTCGCATATCGCGCGTCGCCCACTTAGTGACCGGTGCGCCCGACGCCTGAGCAAGCGAAGCCAGCCGCCACAGTTTGCTCTGGGACTCAAACATGCCCAGCGCGCGATTCATCTGCAAAATCACGCGGTGTAGCCGCACGATATCGTGGCTGCCGGTTTTTTCACTGAGATCGTTTAAAAACAGCTCTGCAAGCCCGCGCAGCATCTCGGTGAGCTTGGCCAGACGCTGACAAATCTCCATCACCTCGTCGGGCAGTTCGCCCATCGGGAAGCGGTGCTCGGCCTCCTGAGTGACGGGAAGATAGAGATTCAAAATATTATTGAGTGAGGCAATCAGCTCGTACAGCTCTTCACAGTGGGCGGTCAGCCGCTCCGGCAGCGCCAGCGGCGGCGTGGTTTTTGGACGGAACTGCTCCATACAGGTCGCCACCAGCTTGCTGAAGAGATCGAGCTGTAACCTATACCACGGCGCGGTAATCTCTGCGCTCATCTCCAGCGCATCACGGGCAACATCCGGCAGATGATGACCTTCATCGAGCACCAGCAGCAGGTTTTTCGGCTCCGGCAGCACCGCTTCGCTTTCCATCGCGGCCATCACCAGCGCGTGGTTGGCGACAACCACTTCCGCTTCCTGAATCTCGCGACGTGCGACGAAGAACGGGCATTCGCGATAGTAGTGACAGTTGCGGTTCAGGCAGCTGGCTTTGTCTGTGCTCAGGCGACGCCACAGATCGTCGTCAATGGCGATATCGGTGTGATCGCGCAGACCGTCCCATTTATAGCCGTCAAGGTCGACCTTGAGCTTCGCGCAGCGCTTCTGCTCTTCCTGATTGTTTGGCGTGAGCTCGTCGTCAAGAAAGGCCAGCAGGTCCTGCTGGTTTGGTTCGGTGCTGGCGAGCGCCGCCAGATTACGCGGGCACACGTAGCGCCCACGGCCAAAGGCTGCGGTAAAGCGCAGGTCGGGAATGATTTTACGTAGCAGCGGCAGGTCTTTACTGTAGATCTGATCCTGCAAGGCGACGTTAGCGGTACTGACCACCAGCGTTTTTTGCTCTTCGCGTGCAATGGCAATGCCGGGAATCAGATACGACAAGGTTTTCCCGACACCAGTCGGCGCTTCAATCGCCAGGTGCCGCCCCTCTTCCCCGGTAAGCGTTTTGGCGACGTCCGCAATCATCTGCCGCTGCGGCGCGCGGGGGATAAAGTCGGGGATCTGTTCCTGGAGCGCCTTGTACCAGGCGGCGATTTGCGCTTTTAGCGCAGCGGTCAAAGCCATGAGAAAACCTGAGATACTGTATAAACAGCCACTATTGTGGCATTTTCTGTACGTTGCCGCAAAAAAGAAAGCCCGGCTTTCGGCCGGGCTCGCAATTTACTGTGCTGCTGCGGGTTTACGCGGGCGGCGCGGCGGTCGTGGCTTATCGCCAGCCGGTTTACCTTCCGCGCTGCGCGGTTTGGCCTTCGGTGCCCCGCCATCGTTACGACGCGGCTGCTGCTGGCTACGACCCGCGCCCTGCCCTTGACCCTGGCTCTGACCGCGACCACGGCCACCGCCGTTGCCGCCGCCACGCTGCTGGCGACCGTTCTGAATCGGCTCGGCTTTGATTGACGGATCGACGTCATAGCCGTCGAGTGCGATGCGTGGGATCTCTTTCTTCAGCAGACGTTCGATGTCGCGCAACAGTTTGAGTTCATCAACACACACCAAAGACAGCGCTTCACCGGTGGCCGCCGCGCGGCCGGTACGACCGATACGGTGAACGTAATCTTCCGGGACGTTAGGCAGCTCGTAGTTCACAACGTGCGGCAGCTCTTCGATATCCAGGCCACGCGCGGCGATGTCGGTTGCCACCAGCACGCGAATATCACCGGATTTAAAATCAGCCAGCGCACGCGTACGCGCACCCTGCGATTTGTTGCCGTGAATCGCCGCGCTGCGGATACCGTCTTTATTCAACTGTTCTGCCAGATGGTTTGCGCCGTGCTTAGTACGGGTGAAGACCAGCACCTGCTGCCAGTTACCCTGACCAATCATCTGCGACAACAGCTCACGCTTACGCTTTTTATCCACCATATGCACGTGCTGCGTCACCTGCTCGGAAGCGGTGTTGCGACGCGCTACTTCGATTTCCAGCGGGTTGGTCAGCAGTTTTTCTGCCAGCGATTTGATGTCATCAGAGAAAGTCGCCGAGAACAGCAGGTTCTGGCGCTTGGCCGGCAGTTTGGTCAGCACGCGGCGGATGTCGTGGATAAAGCCCATATCCAGCATGCGGTCCGCTTCATCCAGCACCAGGATTTCAATCTGATCGAGCTTCACGGCGTTCTGATGTTCGAGGTCCAGCAGACGGCCCGGCGTTGCCACCAGTACGTCAACGCCGCCGCGCAGTTTCATCATCTGCGGGTTAATGCTCACGCCGCCGAAAACCACCAGCGAACGGATATTCAGGTAGCGGCTGTATTCACGAACGTTTTCGCCAATCTGGGCGGCCAGCTCACGGGTTGGCGTGAGGATCAGCGCGCGTACGGGGCGACGACCTTTAACGTGCGGCTCGCGAGACACCAGCAGTTGCAGCAGCGGCAGCGTAAAGCCTGCGGTTTTACCGGTACCGGTCTGCGCGCTGGCCATCAGGTCACGGCCCTGCAGTACAGCAGGAATCGCCTGCTGCTGAATAGGAGTGGGTTCCTGGTAGCCCTGCTCGGCAACGGCACGCAGAATATCGGGGTTCAGTCCGAGGGAATCAAAAGACATAAATACTCCACACCCACCCCGACCGCACGCGGTGTAGTTTTCGAGGGGATAAAAAACGGGGGAATGACAAAAACCACAATGTCATGAAGGGGCGGAGTGTAGCAGTTTTTGTGATGCACCGCATAAATTATCCCCTCCGGGGAAGAAAACAAGATTATTCACCAGACTGGACAAGTTTAAAAACGCGGCATAATCTTAATCAATCGTTTGATTAATTTTTGGTGGCACCATGAATACAACGCCAATAACCAGCAAAGGTGAACAGGCTAAAAGCCAGCTGATTGCCGCGGGGCTCGCTCAGTTTGGCGAGTATGGGCTGCATGCCACCACTCGAGATATTGCCGCCCAGGCCGGGCAAAACATCGCGGCGATTACCTACTATTTTGGCTCAAAAGAAGATTTATACCAGGCCTGCGCCCAATGGATTGCCGACTTTATCGGCGAGAACTTCCGCCCGCACGCCGAAGCGGCAGAACAGCTCTTTGCCCAACCCGAACCGGACAGAGGCGCCATGCGCGCGCTGATTCTTCGCGCCTGCCAGAACATGATCCTATTGCTGACCCAGGACGATACCCTTAACCTCAGCAAATTTATCTCTCGCGAGCAGCTTTCACCGACCGCCGCCTACCAGCGGATCCACGATCAGGTCATCGCTCCGCTGCACGCACACCTCACCCGGCTGATTGCCGCCTATACTGGCTGCGATGCCAACAGTACGCAGATGATTCTCCATACCCATGCGCTGCTGGGTGAAGTGCTGGCCTTTCGCCTCGGACGGGAAACCATCCTGATGCGCACCGGCTGGTCACAGTTTGACGCCGATAAGGCCGAACAGATTTTCCAGGTGGTGACCTGCCACATCGATTTGATTCTGCAAGGATTAACGCAAAGGAGTCTGACCTCATGAAAAAACCGGTTGTCCTTATCCTGGTTGTCGTGGCGCTCGTCGCCGTGATTGGCGGCGGGACGTGGTGGTATCAGAGCCTGCAAAACAACGGGCTCACCCTGTACGGTAACGTGGATATTCGCACCGTCAATATGAGCTTCCGCGTCGGCGGCCGTTTGCAATCCCTGACGGTTGATGAAGGGGACGCTATAAAACAAGGACAAACGCTGGGCGAGCTGGATAAAGCGCCATTTGAAAATGCGCTGATGCAGGCGAAGGCCAACGTTGCTACCGCCGAGGCGCAGTACGACCTGATGATGGCGGGCTATCGGGCCGAAGAGATTGCCCAAGCGGCGGCGGCCGTCAAACAGGCGCAGGCCGCCTATGACTACGCGCAAAGCTTCTTGCAGCGTCAGCAGGGGCTGTGGAACAAACGGCTGCTGTCAGCAAACGACCTGGCAAACGCGACATCCTCCCGTGACCAGGCGCTGGCGACGCTGAAATCCGCGCAGGATAAATTAAGCCAGTACCGCGCCGGTAATCGTCCGCAGGAAATTGCCCAGGCCAAAGCCAATCTGGAACAGGCGCAGGCGCAGCTGGCGCAATCGACACTGGATTTGCAGGACACCGTGCTCACCGCCCCTTCTGACGGTACGCTGCTTACCCGCGCCGTGGAGCCAGGCAGTATGCTCAGCGCGGGCAGCACGGTGCTGACGCTCTCCCTGACTCGCCCGGTCTGGGTTCGCGCCTATGTAGATGAAAAAAATCTCAGCCAGGCACAGCCGGGACGTGAAATTCTGCTCTATACCGATGGCCGCCCGGATAAGCCATACCACGGTAAAATTGGCTTTGTTTCACCTACCGCAGAATTCACCCCGAAAACGGTTGAAACGCCAGACCTGCGTACCGATCTGGTTTACCGTCTGCGCATTATCGTGACTGATGCCGACGATAGCCTGCGTCAGGGCATGCCGGTCACCCTGCGCTTTGGCGATGAGTCGCGCCATGAGTAAACAGCAGATTCAGCTGCACGGGCTGGTTAAACAGTTCACTGGCATGAATAAACCGGCGGTGGCGAAGCTGGACTGCACGATTAACGCGGGCTACGTCACCGGGCTTGTCGGGCCGGACGGCGCAGGGAAAACCACCCTGATGCGCATGCTGGCGGGTTTATTGAAGCCCGACGACGGCAGCGCCGAAGTGCTGGGGCTCGACCCGATTCGTGACGATAGCGCCCTGCACTCGGTGATGGGCTATATGCCGCAGAAGTTCGGTCTTTACGAAGACCTCACGGTGATGGAGAACCTCAACCTCTACGCCGACCTGCGCAGCGTCACCGGCGAGGCGCGCGAGAAAACCTTCGCTCGCCTGCTGGAGTTTACCGCGCTCGGCCCCTTTACCTCACGTCTGGCAGGTAAGCTCTCCGGCGGCATGAAGCAGAAACTGGGGCTCGCCTGTACGCTGGTTGGTGAGCCGAAGGTGCTGCTGCTGGATGAGCCCGGCGTCGGCGTCGACCCTATCTCCCGCCGAGAGCTGTGGCAGATGGTGCATGAACTGGCGGGCGACGGGATGCTGATCCTTTGGAGCACCTCCTATCTTGATGAGGCCGAGCAGTGCCAGGACGTGCTGCTAATGAACGAAGGCGAGCTGCTCTATCAGGGCGAACCCACCGCCCTCACCCGCACCATGGCCGGGCGCAGCTTTTTAATGCATAGCCCGGTAGAGAATAACCGCCGACTGTTACAGCACGCGCTGAAGCAGGAGATGGTCAGCGACGGCATGATTCAGGGGCGATCGGTGCGGGTTATCCTGAAGAAATCGGCCACTGCGGAAGATCTCAAACGCGCGCCGGGGATGCCGGAGATTGAAATTGCAGAGACCACGCCGCGTTTTGAAGATGCGTTTATCGACCTGCTCGGCGGCGCGGGCACCTCTGAGTCTCCGCTGGGAGCCATTCTGCATACCGTTGAAGGCACGGCGGATGAGACGGTTATCGAAGCCAGACAGCTCACCAAGAAATTCGGAGATTTCGCCGCCACCGACCACGTTAACTTCGCGGTCAAGCGTGGGGAGATTTTCGGCCTGCTCGGGCCAAACGGCGCGGGGAAATCCACCACCTTCAAGATGATGTGCGGCCTGCTGGTACCCACCTCCGGCAACGCGCTGGTGCTGGATATGGATCTGAAAACCGGTTCGGGCAAAGCGCGTCAGCACTTAGGCTATATGGCGCAAAAATTCTCGCTCTACGGCAACCTGACCGTCGAGCAAAACCTGCGCTTCTTCTCCGGCGTATACGGCCTGCGCGGGCGAGTACAGAACGAAAAAATTGAACGGATGAGCGAAGCGTTCGGCCTGAAGGCTATCGCTCGCCATACCACAGATGCATTGCCGCTAGGCTTTAAGCAGCGCCTGGCATTGGCCTGCTCGCTGATGCACGAGCCGGATATTCTGTTCCTCGACGAGCCAACCTCGGGCGTTGACCCTATCACTCGCCGTGAATTCTGGCTGCACATCAACAGCATGGTGGAAAAAGGGGTGACCGTGATGGTGACCACCCACTTTATGGATGAAGCGGAGTACTGCGACCGTATCGGTCTGGTGTATCGCGGCAAGCTGATTGCCAGCGGCACGCCGGACGATTTAAAAGCCAAAGCCGCGGATGAACAACAGCCTGACCCCACCATGGAACAGGCGTTTATCACCCTCATCCACGACTGGGATAAGGAGCATGCCGATGAGCGCTAAAGGGCTTTCGTGGCGGCGCGTACGCGCGCTGTGCGTGAAGGAAACACGGCAGATCGTCCGCGATCCCAGCAGTTGGCTGATTGCGGTGGTGATCCCGCTGTTGCTGCTGTTTATTTTCGGCTACGGTATCAACCTCGACTCCAGCAAGCTGCGGGTCGGCGTGCTGCTTGAACAGCAGAGCAAAGAGGCGCTGGACTTCACCCATACCCTCACCGGCTCGCCCTATATCGACGCCACCATCAGCGACAACCGCCAGCAGCTGATTGAGATGATGCAGGCCGGACGCATTCGCGGCCTGGTGGTGGTGCCGGTCGACTTCGACAAAAATATGGCTCGTCCGGGCAACGATGCGCCCATTCAGGTCATCACCGACGGCAGCGAGCCTAACACCGCAAACTTTGTGCAGGGCTACGTCGAGGGGATCTGGCAGCTGTGGCAGAAACAGCGCGCCGAAGATAGCGGCCAAACCTTCGAGCCGCTTATCGACGTGCAGACCCGCTACTGGTTTAACCCGGCGGCCATCAGCCAGCACTTTATTATTCCGGGGGCGATAACCATCATTATGACGGTCATCGGCGCGATCCTGACGTCGCTGGTAATCGCCCGCGAGTGGGAGCGCGGCACCATGGAGGCACTGCTCTCCACCGAGGTGACCCGCGTCGAACTGCTGCTGTGCAAACTTATCCCCTACTACTTCCTCGGCATGCTGGCGATGCTGCTCTGTATGCTGGTGTCGGTGTTTGTGCTCGGCGTGCCGTATCGCGGTTCACTGGTGATTCTGTTTTTCATCACTAGCCTGTTTTTGCTCAGCACGCTGGGAATGGGGCTTTTGATTTCGACCATCACCCGCAACCAGTTTAACGCCGCGCAGGTGGCGCTGAACGCCGCGTTCCTGCCATCGATTATGCTGTCCGGGTTTATTTTCCAGATAGACAGTATGCCAGCGGCTATTCGCGTGGTGACCTATATCATTCCGGCGCGCTATTTTGTCAGTACGCTGCAAAGCCTGTTTCTGGCGGGGAATATTCCGGTGGTGCTGATGGTCAATACGCTGTTTTTGATTGCCTCGGCGGTGATGTTTATTGGCCTGACGTGGATGAAGACCAAACGTCGGTTGGATTGATGCTTTCCCGGGGTGAACGAAGAAATCCCGGGAACAACGGAGAACTCACATGCTGTACCGCTTATGGACGCTTATCCGCAAAGAGCTACAGTCGCTGTTGCGCGAGCCGCAGACGCGCGCCATTCTGATAATGCCGGTGCTGATTCAGGTGCTGCTGTTCCCCTTTGCCGCTACGCTTGAGGTGACTAACGCCACCATCGCCGTCTATAACGAAGATAACGGCAAGCATTCGGTGGAGCTAACCCAGCGCTTCGCCCGCGCCAAAGCCTTTACCCACGTCCTGCTGCTGCAAAGCCCGCAGGAGATCCAGCCGACTATCGATACCCAGAAGGCGCTGCTACTGGTACGCTTCCCGGCTGATTTCTCCCGTAATATCGACACGTTCCAGACCGCGCCGATGCAGCTATTGCTCGACGGGCGTAACTCGAACAGCGCCCAGATTGCCGCCAACTACTTACAGCAGATCGTCAAAAACTATCAGCTGGAGCTGCTGGAAGGGAAAGCGAAGCCGAATAACAGCGAACTGGTGGTGCGCAACTGGTATAACCCTAACCTTGATTACAAATGGTTCGTGGTGCCGTCGCTTATCGCCATGATCACCACCATCGGCGTGATGATCGTCACCTCGCTGTCGGTGGCGCGCGAACGCGAACAGGGCACGCTCGATCAGCTACTGGTCTCCCCGCTTGCCACCTGGCAAATATTCGTCGGTAAGGCGGTGCCCGCGCTGATTGTTGCCACCTTCCAGGCAAGCATTGTGCTAGCGGTCGGGATATGGGCCTATCAGATCCCCTTCGCTGGGTCGCTGGCGCTGTTCTACTTTACGATGGTGATTTACGGGCTGTCGCTGGTGGGATTTGGGCTGCTTATCTCGTCGCTTTGCTCAACGCAGCAGCAGGCGTTTATTGGGGTATTCGTCTTTATGATGCCCGCCATTCTACTGTCGGGTTACGTGTCGCCGGTAGAAAACATGCCGGTATGGTTGCAGCATCTGACCTGGATTAACCCGATTCGTCACTTTACCGATATCACCAAGCAGATCTATTTGAAGGATGCGAGTTTGTCGATTATCTGGGGGAGTTTGTGGCCGCTACTGTTTATAGCGGCCACGACGGGATCAGTGGCGTACGCGATGTTTCGCCGCAAGATCGCCTGAGGCTTTTTCTTTCACCAGCAGTGAGAACACGGCTGGGCCTGCAAGGATAGCAAGCCCGGCCAGCGCCAGCAGGTAGTTATTGTGCAGCACGCGTGACAGCAACCAGACGGCAATCATCGCCGCGCCAAAATACCAGGTGGTGGTTAACTCTTCGAGCACGTCGGCGAAGGCACGCCAGCGCTGCTCAGGGTGGCGCTGCAGCGCCAGCATCAATACGACGGTCACGGCATACAGCACGCAGAGCCCCAAGCCTACGCGTACCAACGCGCCGCCCATCCAGCCCATCACCAGTGCGGCGACGACCAGCAAATGCAACATAATCTGCCAGCAACTGAGTCCTGTTGCGACACGAATTCGTTGTTGCCACTTCATGGCTTCTCTCCTGAAGAATTTTATTCGCTTATTCAGAGTACTCAAGTCTACGGAAAATTCCGTAATAGTGGTGCTTTTTGTGACGCTGTTGTCACTATTTTCACCAACAGAGTGATGAATTGTGCCTAAACATTCATTTAACGAAGAGGAAAATGCAGGGGATTAGGTGAGATTCCCGGCGTCGCGCAGCGACGCCGGGGAGGTATTTAGCGGCGGTTGCCGAAAATACGCAGCAGCATCAGGAACAGGTTGATGAAGTCGAGATACAGCGTCAACGCGCCAAGGATGGCATATTTGCGCAGGTTCGACGAATCACGAACGTCAATCTGCTCACCGATATTTTTCAGCTTCTGGGTGTCGTAGGCGGTCAGGCCCACAAACACAATCACCCCGATGTAGGTAATAGCCCACATCAGCGCATCGCTTTTCAGCCAGAAGTTCACCAGCGACGCCAGTACGATACCAATCAGCGCCATAAACAGCATGTTGCCAAAGCCGCTCAGGTCGCGTTTCGTGGTGTAGCCGTACAGGCTCATAATACCAAACATCCCGCCGGTCACCACGAAGGTGCTGGCGATGGACGAATAGGTATAAACGATGAAAATACTCGATAGCGTCAGCCCGGTGAGCGCCGAGTAGAGCATAAACAGCGTCGTCGCCATGCCCGCACTCAAACGCTGCACCATGCCCGAAAGCACGAACACCAGCGCCAGTTGCGCGATGATCAGACCAAAGAAGGTAATTTTACTGGAAAAGACAAACATCATCACCGCGGGGGTGTTAGCCGCATACCAGGCGATAAACGCCGTCAGCAGCAACCCGCAGGTCATCCAGCCGTATACCTGCGCCATATAGGTTTGCAGACCGCTACGCGCCTGCACAATCGAATCGGATCGAGGGAATCGTTCCATGACTTTCTCCTGAGTGTGAGTAGAACTTATTCTAAGCGTACCACATTCACAGCTTACCAGCGCTCGGCAGCGTGTTTATCGCTATCGCGGGCTTCCACCCAGCGCTCGCCTTCCGGCGTAGCTTCACGCTTCCAGAACGGCGCGCGGGTTTTCAGGTAGTCCATGATAAACTCGCCAGCGTCAAACGCGCTGCTACGGTGCGCGCTGGTGACGCCAACGAACACAATCTCTTCACCAGGCCACATTTCACCGATACGGTGAATGACCGTTACGCGGCCAAGCGGCCAGCGTTCGCGTGCGGCATCAACGATTTCGGCCAGCGCTTTTTCGGTCATGCCCGGATAGTGTTCCAGGGTCAGCGCTTTGACGCTATCGCCCAGGTTATGGTTACGTACCTTACCGGTAAAGGTGACAACCGCGCCGTCTTCATCGCGCTCGGCAAGCCACGGGTATTCGTCGCCAACGCTGAAGCGTTCGTGGCGGACGATAATTCGGGTCTCGCTCATCTTAGCCTCCTGTTACCGGTGGGAAAAATGCCACTTCGTCGCCGTCTGCAACGGGATGGTCGAAGCTCACCAGCGTCTGATTAACCGCCGCCAGCAGCTTGCCCTCTTCCAGCGCCAGAGACCAGCGTCCTTCCTGCGCCGCCAGATGCTGGCGTACGGCTTCAACCGTTGAAAACTCAGGGGCTAGCGCCAGCGAGTCAATGCCTACCAGCTCGCGGACCTGAGCAAAAAACAGCACATTAATCATAGGAATCCGCCTTAAAATCGCCCGATTTGCCGCCGCTTTTCGCCAGCAGACGAACCGGGCCAATGACCATATCTTTTTGCACGGCTTTGCACATGTCGTAAATCGTCAGCGCGGCGACCGAGGCGGCCGTCAGCGCTTCCATCTCAACGCCGGTTTTCCCGGTCAGACGGCACAGTGATTCAATGCGCACGCGGTGATATTCCGGCTCGGCCTGCAGGTTAACTTCAACCTTGCTCAGCATCAGCGGGTGGCACAGCGGGATAAGCTCCCAGGTGCGCTTGGCCGCCTGAATACCGGCGATGCGCGCCGTGGCGAAGACGTCACCTTTGTGGTGGCTGCCTTCGATAATCATCGCCAGGGTTTCCGGCTGCATGGTAACAAACGCTTCAGCGCGCGCTTCGCGAACGGTTTCCGCCTTGGCGGAGACATCCACCATGTGGGCTTCACCCGCCGCGTTGATATGGGTCAGTTGCGACATCGTTTATTTCTTCAGATGAGGATGGAAGTTACACGGACGCGTACGGGCATCCAGCTGCGGGGCAATAATGTTATCCCACGCGGTACGACAGGCTTTGGTGGAACCTGGCATCGCGAAAATCAGCGTGCGGTTAGCCATGCCGGCGACGGCGCGAGACTGCAGCGTCGCGGTACCAATCTCTTCGAAGGAGAGCATGCGGAACACTTCGCCAAAGCCTTCGATTTCGCGGTCAAACAGCGGCAGCAGCGCTTCCGGGGCCTGGTCGCCATCGGTCAGACCGGTACCGCCGGTAATCAGCACGACCTGTACATCGTCGCGGGCAATCCAGGCAGAAACCTGGGCGCGAATCTGATAGCGGTTCTCTTTGATAATAGCCTTATCAACTATCTGGTGCCCGGCTTCCTGGGCGGAGTCGCGCAGGAAGTGACCGGAGGTGTCATCTTCTTCGCCGCGACGGTTGGAAATGGTAAGAATGGCAATGCGTGTTGGGATAAATTCAGCGCTCACCTGACTCATTTACATGCTCCTTGATTTGGAATTATCCACCAATATAGGACAAATTCTGCGTGATTCCGGTATTGCCCTGATGCAGGAAGTGGGTCTGTTTTTTGTGGGTTAAGGCTTCGGCAATGCGCTCTTCCAGCGCCTGCTGCTGGGCGTCATCCGCCAGCAGTTCACGCAGGTCAACGCCACCATCGCCAAACAGGCACAGATGCAGCTTCCCAATGGACGATACGCGCAGACGATTACAGCTGGCGCAGAAGTCTTTTTCATACGGCATAATTAAGCCGATTTCCCCTTCGTAGTCGGGGTGACAGAAGACCTGAGCCGGGCCGTCGCTGCGTTGACGGATTTGATGGATCCAGCCACGCTTGAGCAGTTGATCGCGCAGCACCATGCCAGAGATATGGTGCTTGCGGAACAGCTCGCTGCTTTCGCCGGTTTCCATCAGTTCAATAAAGCGGAGTTGAATGCGGCGCGGTTTGATCCACGCCAGAAAGGTGTCGAGCTGGTGATGGTTCACATCGCGCATCAGCACGGTGTTGACCTTCACTTTTTCAAAGCCCGCGGTAAAAGCGGCATCGATGCCGTCCATTACCTGGCGGAATTTATCCTGGCCAGTGATGGCATGAAACTGACGCGCGTCCAGACTGTCGACGCTGACGTTTATCGCGGTTAAGCCAGCATCACGCCAGCCCGCCACGTCACGCGCCATGCGATAACCGTTGGTAGTCACGGCAATCTGGCGGATAGCGGTATTTTCTCTCACTGCGGCGATAACGTCGGAGAAGTCGCGGCGCAGCGATGGCTCGCCGCCCGTCAGACGTACTTTCTCCGTACCCAACGCCGAAAAGGCGCGCGTCACCCGGCGAATTTCGTCCAGAGACAGAAAGCCGTTGTTGGTGACTCCATTTGGCTGGTAGCCGTTTGGCAGGCAGTAGGTGCAGCGAAAGTTGCACACATCGGTAATCGAAAGACGCAGATAGTAGAAGCTGCGTGCATACGCATCAGTGAGTTGTGAAGCCATAGACACCTTTCCAAATACGGGAGGCGAGATCATTTCTTCCTTCGCCCTGGCAACAGTGAAGTCTGTTGCGGCCAAAGCGCCCTATTTTTCAACTTAGGCGCAGAGGCTAGAGTGTGTTGTTCAACCTGCATGGCAGGATGACTGAACCATGTTATGCCGAATAGTAGCGCGAGAATAACAGTTTCGCCATTTTCGCTTTCGCTGTATAAAGTTGTATATAGCGAGCCTATCGTGCACTTTCCCTACAGAATACGTAAAAATCACGTTTTTGCATTGATATACGTCATTTTGATGCAGGTGGAGCATCGTCTTTTAGAGGTAGTTAGGCTAATGTAAGCAGGTTTTTCAGACATAAGGAAGTTGTATGCGCAATCGCACTTTTGCCGATCTCGACCGCGTTGTGGCGCTGGGCGGCGGGCACGGCCTTGGACGCGTGATGTCCTCCCTGTCATCGCTCGGTTCTCGCCTGACCGGCATTGTCACCACCACCGATAACGGCGGCTCTACCGGGCGTATTCGCCGTTCTGAGGGCGGCATTGCGTGGGGCGATATGCGCAACTGCCTCAACCAGTTAATTACCGAACCAAGCGTTGCTTCAACAATGTTTGAGTATCGTTTTGGCGGTAACGGCGAACTTTCAGGACATAACCTCGGAAATCTGATGTTAAAGGCATTGGACCACCTGAGTGTACGGCCTTTAGAGGCGATCAATTTAATAAGAAATCTGCTTAAAGTTGAGGCCTCATTGATTCCCATGTCCGAGCAGCCGGTCGATTTAATGGCTATCGACAGCGAGGGACATGAAATCTATGGCGAAGTGAATATTGATCAACTCGCCCTGCCACCGCAGGAGCTTATGCTCACGCCATCGGTATCGGCCACCCGGGAGGCCGTGCAGGCCATCGCCGAAGCAGATTTGATTCTTATCGGGCCGGGCAGCTTTTATACCAGCCTGCTGCCTATTTTACTGCTACCTGAAATTGCTCAGGCGTTGCGGCGTACTCCTGCGCAGATGGTCTACATCGAAAATCTGGGCCGCGAGCACAGCCCGGCTGGGCATTTAACGCTTGGCGATCGTCTTGCGCTGTTGGAACACTACATTGGTAAGCCGGTTATCGATGCCGTGATTGTCGGTCCGAAGACAGAAGTCTGCGGCACCGAGGGCAAACTGGTGATTCAGCAACCGCTCGAAGCAAGCGACATTCCTTATCGCCACGATCGCCACCTTTTACGTGCCGCGCTGGAAGAAGCGCTTCAGGCTTTTGGTCGAGTTTCCTTAAAATCTTAAGGTTGTCTTAAAAAACGTCGGGCAGCATAGCGAACATCAATTTCATTGGGTTCAACGTTATGCTTCGCCTGTTTCGTCAACGGCCTGTCGTCAACCGACTGACCTATATCATCCTGTTTTCACTTTATATCGCTCTGGCGCTGAACATCGCGTTCTATCGCCAGGCCTATACCCTGCTGCCGGTCGATGGTCTGCACAACGCGCTGGTGTTCCTGTCCATGCCGGTGGTGGCATTTGCTGTCATGGCCATTTTGCTGGCCCTGGCGTCGGTGGTTCGTTTAGAGAAAGTCGCCACAACGCTGTTTATTTTGCTCAGCGCCAGCGCGCAGTATTTCATGATGAACTTCGGTATTATTGTTGACCGTTCGATGATCACCAATATTCTCGATACGACGCCAGCGGAAAGCTACGCGTTGCTCTCCGGGCAGATGGTTTTGGTATTTAGTTTTACCGCTCTGCTCGCTATTGCACTGGCCTGGTGGATCAAAATTAAGCCAGCAGCAAGCGTATGGCGCGGCACAATAATGCGTGCAGGTACCGTGACTGTGTCGGTGCTGTTAATCCTGCTGGTCGCCGGACTGTTCTATAAAGATTACGCCTCACTGTTCCGCAATAATAAAGAACTGGTGAAATCACTGAACCCGTCCAACAGCATCGTGGCGATGAACTCCTGGTATTTTCACCATGAGATGGATAATTTGCCGCTGGTAAAAATTGGCGAAGATGCCAAACAGAAAGCGGTGATGAAAAATGGGCCGCGCAAGAATCTGACAATATTAATCGTCGGCGAAACGTCGCGCGCCGCTAATTTCTCGCTGGGCGGGTACGACCGCGAAACCAACCCACTATTAGCAAAAGATAACGTCGTCTATTTCCCCAAAACGGCCTCCTGCGGAACCGCGACGGCGGTATCGGTCCCTTGCATGTTCTCTAATATGCCGCGTACCGGTTATGACGAATCGTTAGCACACCACCAGGAAGGGCTGCTGGATATTATTCAGCGCGCAGGCATTCAGGTGCAGTGGAATGACAACGATGGCGGTTGTAAAGGCGCCTGCGACCGCGTACCGCATCAGGACGTCACCGCACTGAATCTGCCAGGACAGTGCATCAACGGCGAATGCTACGATGACGTGCTGTTCCATGACCTTGAAAAGACTATTGATGCTATGCAGGGTGACGGCGTGATTGTGCTGCACACCATTGGCAGCCATGGCCCAACCTATTACAACCGTTATCCGCCGGAATTTCGTCGTTTCACGCCAACCTGTGATACGAGTGAAATTCAGTCCTGTAGCCAGGAACAGCTGAAAAATAGCTATGACAACACCATTTTGTACGTCGACCATATTGTCGATAAAGCGATAAAACTGCTGCAATCTAAACAGGATAAATTCACCACCAGCCTGGTTTACCTTTCCGACCACGGTGAATCGCTCGGCGAAAACGGCGTGTATTTACACGGGCTACCTTATTCCATTGCCCCAGAAACGCAAAAACATGTGCCGATGCTGTTATGGTTATCTGATGATTATCAGAAACGCTATGGCGTTAATTACGCTTGCTTGCAGCAAAAGGCCAAAGAAAATGACTACTCGCAGGATAATCTGTTCTCTACAATACTGGGGTTAACGGGCGTAGAGACCCAGGAATATCACGCAGCAGATGATATATTAGCCACCTGTAAATAGAGGCCAGCAGATGAAAATATTAGTCGTGGAAGATGACACCCTGTTATTACAGGGGCTGATTCTGGCAATGCAGAGTGAAGGATACGCCTGCGACGGTGTGGAAACGGCGCAACAGGCAGCGCTGAGTCTGGCCAACGGGCACTACAGCCTGGTGGTGCTGGACTTGGGTCTGCCGGACGAAGACGGTTTGCACTTCCTCAACCGTATGCGCCAGGAAAAAATGAGCGTGCCGGTACTGATACTGACCGCACGCGATACGCTCGAGGACCGCGTGAGCGGCCTGGATACCGGTGCCGATGACTATCTGGTAAAGCCGTTTGCGCTGGAAGAGCTCAACGCCCGTATTCGCGCGCTGCTGCGCCGCAATCTGAATCAAGGCGATAACGAGATTACCGTCGAGAACCTGCGCCTGAACGTCACCCGCCGCCAGGTCTGGCTAGACGAAGAATTGCTGGATCTCACGCCGAAAGAGTATGCCCTGCTTTCGCGCCTGATGTTGAAAGCCGGTAGCCCGGTACACCGTGAAATTCTCTACAACGATATCTACAACTGGGATAACGAACCGGCGACCAATACGCTGGAAGTGCATATCCACAACCTGCGTGACAAAGTCGGCAAAGCGCGGATTCGTACCGTACGCGGGTTTGGCTATCAGTTGGTTAACACGATAAGCAAAGCGGAGTAAGGCATGGCGCTCTTTTCCATCCGCAAATGGCCGATGCGCCACCAACTGCTACTCACCATCGGTATCATTCTGGTGGTGTGCCAGCTTATTAGCGTGTTCTGGCTCTGGCATGAAAGCAAAGAACAGATTGACCTGGAAGTGGCGATGTTGCTCCACAACCACAACAATGCCAAGCATATCCGTCACGAGGTACGCGAAGCGATTGCCAGTCTGCTGGTGCCCAGTATGCTGATTATCGGCGTCGCTCTCTATCTCTGCCTGCAGGCGGTGAAGCGGATCACACGTCCTTTGGCCGACCTGCAACGGGGGCTGGACTCACGTACGCCGGGGAATTTACAGCCCATCTATCTGCAGCAAACCACCGTTGAGGTGGAAGCGGTGACGAATGCCATCAACCAGCTTGTCGATAACCTTACGCAGACGCTTAACCGTGAACGCCTCTTTACCGCCGACGTTGCTCACGAACTGCGAACGCCGCTGGCCGGGTTAAAGCTACACCTTGAGCTACTGGAAAAAGCCCAGCATCTGAATCTGGCTCCGCTAATACAGCGCCTTGACCAGATGACCGAAAGCGTTGCGCAACTGCTACAGTTGGCGCGTGTGGGCCAGTCATTCGCGGCAGGCGGCTATCAGCAGGTGAATTTGTTGAGCGACGTAATAGAGCCGTTGAAGGGTGAGCTGGAGACCATGCTTGAGGCTCGCGCGCAAAAACTGGTGATTACGGCGCCAACCCCAACGCTGACCGTCGCCGGAGACGCCACGCTGCTGCGGCTACTGCTGCGTAATCTGGTCGAGAACGCGCATCGTTATAGTCCAAAAACCTCAACCATTACGCTGTCTCTGGCGCAGGGTTCACGGCCTATGCTGATAGTGGAAGACCAGGGGCCAGGGATTGATGAGTCGAAGGTAGGGGAGCTCAGCCAGGCATTTGTCCGCATGGACAGCCGTTACGGCGGTATTGGTCTTGGTTTGAGTATTGTAACGCGCATCGCTCAGCTACATGAGGCGGCGTTCTTTTTACAAAACCGCGACACCGAAACCGGGACGCGGGCTTGGGTAGAGTTTAAACAACCTGGCGCGAAAGCGCTTTAGAAGGTCAGCATCCATTGGCAAATAAAGCCAGCAACGATGGCGACAGAGATAAGTACGGTGAACAGCTGCTGGACATTCAGATTAGACATAACACTACCCTCAATGATTTTACGGATAGTATCAGCAGATTATATTAAGTGAACCTTAAGGCGGGTTCCTGACGCGTGATGGCTGCCGCAATTCGGAGAAATAGTGTCGGGCGAGGCATTCGGTCGGCATAAACGCCTCGCCCGGGCTACGCAGTTTGTAGCCCGGCCAAGCGAAGCGCCGCCGGGACGGCCCCCATTCACGACGCCGCGATAAACAGCTCGCGCAGCTGATGCAGCCGGTCGCGAATTTCCGCCGCTTCTTCGAATTCCAGATTTTGAGCATGCTTGAGCATCTGCGCTTCCAGCGTGGTGATCTGCTGCTGCAGCGCTTTTGGCGTCAGCGCCTGAACATCCGGCTCAACAATTGATGCCGCTCCTTTCGACTTACCGCGGCCTTTCGCTCTGGTTTTCGCCAGCCCCTCACCCATCGCCAGAATATCGACAACGTCTTTCACCAGCCCCTGCGGCACAATACCGTGCTCTTCGTTATAGCGCTGCTGCTTCTCACGACGGCGTTCCGTTTCGCCTATCGCTTTCGCCATCGACGGGGTAATTTTGTCACCGTAGAGAATTGCTTTACCGTTGATGTTACGCGCCGCACGACCGATGGTCTGAATCAACGAACGTTCGGAACGCAGGAAGCCCTCTTTGTCGGCGTCCAGAATCGCCACCAGCGAGACTTCCGGCATGTCGAGACCTTCTCGCAGCAGGTTGATCCCCACCAGCACGTCAAACTCGCCCAGGCGCAGGTCGCGGATGATTTCCATACGCTCTACGGTGTCGATGTCGGAGTGCAGGTAGCGCACCCGTTCACCGTGCTCTTCCAGGTATTCCGTTAAGTCTTCCGCCATACGCTTGGTGAGCGTCGTTACCAGCACGCGCTCGTTGATCACCGAACGTTTGCGAATTTCCGACAGCAGGTCGTCCACCTGCGTCCCGACCGGACGAACCTCAATCAGCGGGTCGAGCAGCCCGGTTGGGCGCACCACCTGGTCAATCACATCACCGCCGGATTTTTCCAGCTCGTAGTTGCCCGGCGTCGCCGAGACGTAAATCGTCTGCGGCGCCAGCGCTTCAAACTCTTCAAACTTCAGCGGACGGTTGTCGAGCGCCGACGGCAGGCGGAAGCCATACTCCACCAGCGTCTCTTTACGCGCGCGGTCGCCACGGTACATGCCGCCAATCTGCGGAATGGTGACGTGGGATTCATCAATCACCAGCAGGCCATCGGCCGGCAGGTAGTCAAACAGCGTTGGTGGCGGCTCGCCCGGCCCGCGCCCGGAGAGGAAGCGCGAGTAGTTTTCGATGCCGGAGCAGTATCCCAGCTCGTTCATCATTTCGAGGTCAAACTGGGTACGCTGGCTCAGGCGCTGCTCTTCCAGCAGTTTATTATTCGCCAGCAGCACCTTGCGGCGGTCAGCCAGCTCTTCTTTGATCTCTTCCATCGCCTGCACGATGCGCTCACGCGGCGTCACGTAGTGCGATTTCGGGTAGATGGTAAAGCGCTGGATGGTTGAATCAACGTGGCCAGTCAGCGGGTCAAACAGCGAGAGGCGTTCCACCTCTTCGTCAAACAGCTCAACGCGAAGCGCCAGGTCATCCGATTCCGCCGGGAAGATATCGATAACTTCGCCGCGCACGCGGAAGGTCGCACGCTGGAACGCCTGATCGTTACGGGTATATTGCAGCTCGGCCAGACGACGCAGAATGGCGCGCTGGTCGATAATCATGCCCACCGTCAGGTGCAGCATCATTTTGAGGTACAGATCCGGGTCACCCAGACCATAGATAGCGGATACCGAGGCCACGACCACGACATCGCGGCGTTCCAACAGTGCTTTGGTGGCGGACAGGCGCATCTGTTCGATATGTTCGTTCACCGAGGCATCTTTTTCGATGAAGGTATCCGAGCTCGGGACATACGCTTCCGGCTGATAATAGTCGTAGTAGGAGACGAAGTACTCCACCGCATTCTCCGGGAAGAACGCCTTCATCTCGCCGTATAGCTGTGCGGCAAGCGTTTTGTTCGGTGCCAGCACCATCGTTGGGCGCTGAAGGTCAGCAATGACGTTGGCGACGGTAAAGGTTTTCCCCGACCCGGTCACGCCCAGAAGCGTCTGGTGCGCCAGGCCGTCTTCCAGCCCCTCTTTCAGGCGTGAAATGGCAGCAGGCTGGTCGCCTGAAGGACTAAACGCAGAATGCAATTTGAAGGGTTTACTCATGAATAACGCTACCTGATGACGGATGGGCCGGGCTGGAGATTAATTCTACTCGTCACCTGCCGAATTGCCAATAAAAAATACTGGATATAAAAACAGTAATCACTTATCGTATTTCGTCTATCCGGGGCAATAACCAGCGCCAGCGGCTGAAATTTATTCTCTGACAAGATAAAACACCAACCAGATAAGGTTATCCCCAGAATTTTTTCTCTTTTAACATTTGTCAATATACGTCATGAAAGTTTTATGGCAATCCGCAGCACTTTTTATTACGCCATTGCTTTTATTCATCTTATTGATAATAAAAGAAAAGTACTAAAAGCCGTGTTTCGCACCAATTCGGGCGCAGGCCGCATGTTCTCTCGTTTACCGCAGGTTTTCTAACTCTAATACACAGGGTTATCCACAGGAATAGTGGATAACTACCTCTAGCCCCTATCCCCCGGCACCCGGCGATTTGCGCAACGGCGTGTCAACGTGAATGAAAAAAAATATTTTATCCCCGATTTTGATATTTATCAGCGAAAAAGCACGCCCATTTTGTCCATCAAAACAGGCGATTTCCTTACGTTATCTGCGGGTTAGTGCTTACGAATGAAGAGGGATAACGAAGCAATGGGCGTGCCAGAAAAGCGCTTAAAGTGCGCTCAGGTCGAGGTATTGGCCCAACAACGGTGAATCCACGGCCTCACCGAGCCACGGAATTTCACCAAGCATGGGGGCTGGAATCATCCGCTGAAGCGTACTGAGGTATTCGCTATGACGACGACCCGGCGGGGTCACATCATTGGCAATCCAGCCTGCCAGCCGCAGCCCCGCTTGCTGTACCGCCTGTGCGGTCAGCACCGCGTGGTTGATACAGCCAAGCTTAACGCCCACCACCAGAATCACCGGCAGTTGCTCCATCTTGACCCAGTCTGCCAGCGTCAGCGTCGTGGAGAGCGGCGTAAACCAGCCTCCCGCGCCCTCAACCAGCACCCAATCCGCTTCCGCTTCCAGCGCACGTAAACCGGCAGACAGAATGTCAGCCTCAATAGGCCGCTGTTCGTCGGCGCTGACGATATGCGGAGACGTAGGTTCTGCAAAGGTATACGGATTCACCTGCTCGTAGCGTAACGGCAGCACGCTGTTGCGTTGCAGCGCCAGCGCGTCGCTGTTGCGCAAACCGTCGTCGGTCATTTCACTGCCGGAGGCCACGGGCTTATAACCTGCCGTACGACGCCCCAGAAGACGTGCCGCCTGTAACAGCGCGGTGCTGGCAACGGTTTTACCAACTTCGGTATCGGTGCCGGTTACATAAAAGCGTTCAGTCACGCGAGATAACTCCTGTAAAAAGATGGTAAGTCAGCGGGTATGCGCCCGCCTGAGACGGCCACGCCAGTTGAAGCTGTTGTAGCCTGCCCCGCGTCAGCGGCTGCTGACTGCGCCCTTCGTGAAGATGCGTCGCGCCAATGCCCTTCAGCGAGCGCATGGCGCTCAGCGCATCAGGAAACGTCAGCGTGACAGAAGTGGAAACGCTGCGGCTGTTATAGCCCGCCAGCGCCTGCTGGAGCGTCGCCTCGGGAAGAAAGCGGTTCGCGTGGAGTCGTTGGTCAATGGCGCACCAGGCCTGATTCAACTCCGGCAGTGAGCCTGCCGTCAGCGTGGTAAAGGCCAGCGTCCCGCCGGGACTGAGCTGGCGATAGAGCCCGTCCAGCGCTACGCGGAGGTCGCTACACCATTGAATCGCCAGGTTGCTCCACACCAGGTCAAAACCGCCCGCTGGCAGCGGAATTGCTTCAATATCGGCCTGTAGATAGTGGTCCGCCGCCTGCTGGCGCTGCGCCTGCTCAAGCATTTCTGCCGAAAGGTCCAGTGCCGTGACGTGGCTGCCTTTATCGCGCCAATAGCGGCTGTAGCTCCCCGGGCCACAACCTGCATCCAGCACTCGTTCAAACGCCCGCCCCGGCAACTGGGACAGCAGTTGCCGGGCGCTCAGGCGCTGTAACTCGTCGTGCTGATGGTAGTGCGCTGCCGCGCGGCCAAATGCCGCCGCCACCGCCTGTTTATTGACGGTTGCCATGCAGCACCTCCAGCAATAAGTCGATATCCTGCGATTCATGCGCGGCGGTCAACGTTAAGCGTAAACGCGCCGTTCCCGCCGGCACCGTCGGAGGACGAATCGCCGTCACCCAGCAGCCCTGCTCGCGCAGTTGCTCTGCCAGAACGAGCGTCTGCTGGTTATCGCCAACAATCAGCGGCTGAATCGCACTTTGTGAATCCGTCAACGCAAAATCCAGCCCCTGCGCACCGTGGCGAAACGCGGCAACGTGCTGTGCCAGCTTTTCACGTCGCTGCTGGCCGTCATCGCTACGAATCACCGCTAGCGCCGCCTGTAGCGCCGCCGCCTGGGCGGGCGGCATCGCCGTGCTGTAAATCAAGTGTCGGGCAAACTGTAAAAAGTAGTCCGCCACGTCCTGGCTGCACAGTACCGCTGCACCACTCAGGCCAAACGCTTTGCCAAAGGTCACCACCAATAGTTCTGGATGAACGCCCTGCTGATGGCAACTGCCGCGCCCGCTAGCACCGTTGATGCCAATGCCATGGGCGTCATCGACCATCAGCCAGGCCTTCGCGTCGCGTGCGGCCGCAGCAATATCCGCCAGCGGCGCACCGTCACCATCCATGCTAAACACCCCTTCCGTGACCACCAGTTGCTGACCATCGGTTGGCGCTGCCAGCAGCCTCGAGAGGTGCTGGCTGTCGTTATGCTGAAAGCGGCGAAGCTGCGCCGGGCTCAGCGTGGCGGCTTCGAGCAGCGAAGCGTGGCTGAGACGATCGGCGACGATCCGGTCTTCTCGCCCGGCAAGTGCGGCGATCGTCGCCTGATTGGCGGCAAACCCGGAAATAAACAGCAGCGCGCGGTCATAGCCCAGCCAGTCGGCCAGCTGTTCTTCAAGACGCTGATGCGCGTGGTGGTAGCCGGTCACATGCCCGGACCCACCGCTGCCCACGCCATACTGCTCTGCGCCCTGCTGCCAGGCCTGGATCACCTGCGGATGCTGGCTGAGGCCAAGATAGTCGTTGCTGGAAAAATTGCAGTAACGACGCTCACCGCGCACCAGCCAGCGGCCCGCACCTTGTTCCAGCGGCTGGCGAGAACGGAAGGCCTGAGCCTCCCGACGTTCGCTTAATGCCTGTTCAATGCGCTGTTGCCAGCTCATACCGCCGCCGCGTTGTAATAATCCTCGGTATCCGGCGTCATCAGCACCTGTTCCAGACGCTGCTGCTGTTCGTTATCACCCGCCGTCACCGTGGTCTGCTGCGGGTTGAGCCCCAGTTTACGGAACAGCTGCAGGTCTTTGTCCTCTTCCGGGTTTGGAGTGGTCAGCAGCTTGCAGCCATAGAAAATCGAGTTGGCACCGGCCATAAAGCACATTGCCTGCGTCTGCTCGTTCATCTGCTCACGGCCCGCGGAAAGGCGCACGTGGGAGGTTGGCATCATGATGCGCGCCACCGCGATAGTACGAATAAAATCAAAGGCATCGACATCGTCGTTATCTGCCAGCGGCGTACCTTTGACCTTCACCAGCATGTTGATCGGCACGCTCTCCGGCGGCGTTGGCAGGTTGGCGAGCTGCAGCAACAGCCCGGCACGGTCGGTAACGGTTTCACCGAGGCCCACAATGCCGCCGGAGCAGACTTTAATTCCGGCATCGCGCACTTTATCCAGCGTATCCAGACGCTCCTGATAGCTACGGGTGGTGATGATGTTGCCGTAGAACTCCGGTGAGGTATCGAGGTTGTGGTTGTAGTAATCCAGACCCGCCGTCGCCAGACGATGCGCCTGGCTATCGGACAGCGTGCCCAACGTCATACAGGCTTCCAGCCCCATCTCTTTCACGCCCTGAACCATCTGTTCCAGGTACGGCATATCGCGGTCGTTCGGGTTTTTCCACGCCGCACCCATGCAGAAACGGGTCGAGCCCGCCAGTTTGGCTTTACGCGCCGAGTCCAGCACCTGCTCAACTTCCATCAGGCGTTCGGTTTCCAGCCCGGTTTTGTAACGCGAGCTCTGCGGGCAGTATTTGCAGTCTTCCGGGCAAGCGCCGGTTTTGATCGACAGCAGCGTGCTCACCTGCACCTGCCGCGGGTCGAAATGCTGGCGGTGAACCTGCTGAGCTTCAAACAGTAAATCCAGCAGCGGTTTATCGAAAAGAGCGGTGACCTGCGACATTGTCCAGCGTAAAGGGTTAGCCATTGGCTTCTCCGGGGTTTTGTTAATTTTCGGTTCGGTTTATACTCGTAAACCTAAAACTTTTCAAAATGGTTTACAAGTCGATTATGACAACGGACGATCTTGCCTTCGATAGCCGCCATATCTGGCATCCCTACACCTCAATGACCAAACCGCTGCCGGTCTATCCGGTGGTTTCTGCCGAAGGCTGCGAGCTGCATCTCGCCAACGGCGAGCATCTGGTGGACGGCATGTCTTCGTGGTGGGCGGCCATTCACGGCTACAATCACCCGCGGCTGAACGCGGCGATGAAGACGCAAATCGACCAGATGTCGCACGTGATGTTTGGTGGAATCACCCACCCTTCCGCCGTGGCGCTGTGCCGTAAGCTAGTGGCGATGACGCCGGATCCGCTGGAGTGCGTATTCCTTGCCGACTCGGGTTCGGTGGCGGTGGAAGTGGCGATGAAAATGGCGTTGCAGTACTGGCAGGCCAAAGGCGAGTCGCGCCAGCGTTTTCTGACCTTCCGCAACGGCTACCACGGCGACACCTTTGGCGCGATGTCGGTATGCGACCCGGATAACTCGATGCATAGCCTGTGGAAAGGCTACCTGCCGGAAAACTTGTTTGCGCCTGCGCCACATAGCCGTTTTGACGGGGAGTTTGACGAGTACGATATGGTGGCCTTTGCCCGCCTGATGGCCGCACATCGCCACGAGATTGCCGCCGTTATCCTCGAGCCTGTCGTTCAGGGCGCGGGCGGTATGCGGATGTATCATCCTGAGTGGCTAAAGCGTATCCGCAAGATGTGCGATCGCGAAGGGATCCTGCTGATTGCCGATGAGATTGCCACCGGCTTTGGTCGTACCGGCAAGCTGTTTGCCTGCGACCATGCGGGGATTAGCGCCGACATTCTGTGTCTCGGCAAAGCATTGACCGGCGGCACCATGACGCTCTCCGCCGCCATCACCACCCGCAACGTTGCCGAGACCATCAGCAACGGCGAAGCGGGCTGCTTTATGCACGGCCCGACCTTTATGGGTAACCCGCTGGCCTGCGCCGTCGCGACAGAAAGCCTGGCGCTGCTGGAGAGCGGAGAGTGGCAAATGCAGGTAGCGGCAATTGAACGCCAGCTCAAGCGCGAACTCGCCCCAGCCGCCGACGCGCCGCTGGTCGCCGATGTCCGCGTGCTGGGCGCCATTGGCGTCGTCGAGACGCGCTACCCGGTGAATCCGGCGCTGCTCCAGCGCTTTTTCGTTGAACAGGGCGTGTGGATCCGTCCGTTTGGCCGCCTGATTTATCTGATGCCGCCATATCCGATCTCCCCGCAGCAGCTGACGCGCTTGACCCGAGCGGTGTGTCTCGCGGTCGAACAGGAAACATTTTTTATCCAATAAGCTGCGGTAATCCGCCCGCGTTGCCGCTACACTCCTTTGTTAATCAGTTGATTAACAAAGGAGGCAGTTGATGAAATTAGTCAGCCACGACCTGCGTGACGGTGAAAAGCTTCCCCATCGCCAGGTGTTCAACGGCATGGGCTACGATGGCGAAAACCTTTCTCCCCATCTGGCCTGGGACGATGTCCCCGCTGGCACCAAAAGCTTTGTCGTAACCTGTTACGACCCGGATGCACCAACCGGCTCCGGCTGGTGGCACTGGATTGTTGCCAATATTCCAGCAGACACCCGCGAACTGCCAGCCGGCGCAGGTTCTGGCCTGGTCGGCTTACCGGCAGGCGCTTTGCAAACGCGTACCGACTTCGGTAAAGCGGGCTACGGCGGCGCGGCTCCGCCAAAGGGTGAAACCCACCGTTATATCTTCACCGTCCACGCGATGGACGTTGAGAGCATTGAGGTTGATGAAGGCGCCAGCGGCGCGATGGTTGGCTTCAACGTGCACTTCCATAGCCTCGGCAGCGCATCCATCACCGCCCTGTTCAGCTAATCAAAAAACGCTCTGTTAAAGCCCTGCTCGGGAAACCTGGCAGGGCTTTTTTGCGCCTGAGGCGCCGCGCTGTAATTTTCTAACGTAAAGGTCGAAGCGTGAAGGGAAAGCAAGGAAGCGTCAGAGGAATGTAAATATATCTTGTGAATTTGATCACAATTCAAAAACAAACAGCCCAATGCAAAAGGTGATTCAAATCACAAAAAACCGTCCGGTAAAGGTGAGATTTTCGCTTTGTTGCCGACTTACAGCCTGTTTATGTGATGAATATCACTATAAACAGCCATTTGATAGGGTTTGGATGGTGATCCAGATCACAAACACCCCTCGGGGTACGCGAGACGAAAACGCCGTGATAGAGTCGATTTTGCATACAGAACGACTGGATGGTTTTTGGCGAAACCATCACGACTATGACGACGCGCAGCATCTAAGACGCGCACCACGAGGGGTGTTTTTATGTTATCACCAGATATCAAGGTCAAGGTACAGAATTTTGGCCGCTTCCTCAGCAATATGGTGATGCCCAATATTGGCGCATTCATTGCCTGGGGTTTGATTACTGCATTATTTATTCCCACCGGATGGCTCCCTAACGAGACGTTAGCCAAACTGGTTGGCCCGATGATCACCTACCTGCTGCCGCTGTTAATCGGCTACACCGGTGGTCGCCTTATCGGCGGCGAACGCGGTGGCGTGGTCGGTGCCATCACCACCATGGGCGTTATCGTTGGCGCCGATATGCCAATGTTTATGGGCGCGATGATTGCCGGCCCGCTGGGCGGCTGGGCAATTAAACGCTTCGACCGCTGGGTTGACGGTAAAATCAAAAGCGGCTTTGAGATGCTGGTGAACAACTTCTCAGCCGGTATTATCGGCATGCTGCTGGCGATGCTCGCCTTCCTGGCCATTGGCCCGATGGTTGAGCTGCTCTCTAAAGCACTGGCAACGGGCGTTAACGTCATGGTGCAGAACAACCTGCTGCCGTTAACCTCTATCTTTGTTGAACCGGCGAAAATCCTGTTCCTCAACAATGCCATTAACCACGGTATCTTCTCACCGCTGGGTATTCAGCAGGCCACCGAAACCGGTAAATCTATCTTCTTCCTGATTGAAGCAAACCCAGGCCCAGGCCTCGGCGTGCTGCTGGCGTACATGTTCTTTGGCAAAGGTAGCGCCAAACAGTCTGCGGGCGGTGCGGCAATCATTCACTTCTTCGGTGGCATCCACGAAATTTACTTCCCGTACGTGCTGATGAACCCACGCCTGCTTCTGGCGGTGATTCTGGGCGGCATGACCGGCGTATTTACCCTGACGCTGTTCAATGCAGGGCTGGTCTCCCCGGCTTCTCCAGGTTCTATCTTTGCCGTACTGCTGATGACGCCGAAGGCCTCCATTATTGGCGTGGTGCTGTCGATTCTGGCCTCAACGCTGGTCTCCTTCCTGACCGCCTCGATGCTGCTGAAGCGCGTTCGCGTTGGCGATGAAGAGAGCAACGGTCTGGCCGAAGCCACCCGCCGCATGCAGAGCCTCAAGCAGCAGTCTAAATCCGGTGGGAAATCGTCCGGTGAGCTGCCGCAGCCTGCGATGCGTAGCGAAACGCTCGACCTGTCTAAAGATTTGCACCACGTGCGTAAAATCATCGTGGCGTGCGATGCGGGCATGGGCTCCAGCGCATTGGGCGCAGGCGTGCTGCGCAAGAAGGTTAAAGATGCGGGTCTGACCCATATTTCAGTCACCAACTGCGCCATCAACAGTCTGCCTGACGATGTTGACCTAGTGATTACCCATCAGGATTTAACCGAACGCGCCATGCGCTTTGCGCCACAGGCGATGCATATGTCGCTCTCTAACTTCCTGGATAGCGGCCTGTATACCGACCTGACCACTCGTCTACTGGCAGCTAAACTGCCTGCCGCCGCCAACGACAGCCGTCTTATTAACCAGACGATTATCGCGGCGAACGATGACGCGTTCGACGGTACCGAGCGCGACGAGAATCTGTTTAAGCTCAGCGCAGACAACATTTTCCTCAACCTGACCGCCGAGAATAAGGCTCAGGCCATCCGCTTTGCCGGTGAGATGCTGGTTTCCGGTGGCTACGTTGAGCCGGACTACGTTGACGCCATGCTGGCGCGTGAAGCGCTGACCACCACCTATCTTGGAGAATCCATCGCGGTGCCGCACGGTACCGTCGAAGCCAAAGACCGCGTGCTGCGCACCGGGATTGTCATTTGTCAGTACCCGGAAGGCGTTCGATTCGGCGATGAGCCGGACGATATTGCCCGGCTGGTTATTGGCATTGCCGCCCGCAACAACGAGCACGTTCAGGTTATCGCCCGCTTAGCCAACGCGCTGGATGATAAAGACGTGATTGAGCGTCTGACGCAGACCACCAGCGTTCAGGAAATCCTGCAGATTCTGTCAGGCGAGCAAGCAGCATAAGGCTTCAGGGGCAGACGCCCCTGACATGGAAAGATTTTCTCGAGGTCAGATTTATGAAAGCGATTCATTTTGGTGCAGGGAATATTGGCCGGGGCTTCATTGGCAAACTGCTGGCCGACGCACAGGCGGAGTTAACCTTTGCCGATGTTAATCAGCCGCTGGTCGATCAGCTGGCGCATCAGCAGCACTATCAGGTCAACGTGGTAGGCGAAAACGCCCGCGTCGAGCAGGTCAACCGCATGAGCGCCATCCACAGCAACAGCCAGGATGCCATCCGACAAATCGCCGAGGCGGACATCATCACCACTGCCGTTGGCCCGCAGGTTTTGAGCAAAATCGCCAGCACGCTGGCGCAAGGGCTGATTGCCCGCCACCAAAACGGCAACCAGCAACCGATGAACATTATTGCCTGCGAAAATATGGTGCGCGGCACCAGCCAGCTCAAGCAGCACGTACTGCTGGCGATGCCTACCGAGCTTCACGGCTGGGTGGAAGAACACGTCGGTTTTGTCGATTCCGCCGTCGACCGCATTGTGCCGCCGGGCTCCGCGGCGAACGACGATCCGTTGGATGTCACCGTTGAAACCTTCAGCGAATGGATTGTCGACAGCACGCAGTTTAAAGGCCAGCTTCCCGATATTGCGGGGATGGAATCCACCAGCAACCTGATGGCCTATATCGAGCGTAAGCTGTTTACCCTCAATACGGGTCATGCGATTACCGCTTATCTTGGACAGCTGGCCGGACATAAAACCATTCGCGATGCCATTCTCGATCCGGCGATTCGCGATGTCGTAAAAGGCGCAATGACCGAAAGCGGTGACGTGCTGATCAAACGTTATGGCTTTGATCCTGTACAGCATGCCGCTTACATCGAAAAAATCCTGACGCGTTTTGAAAACCCGTATCTGCATGACGATGTTGAGCGCGTAGGCCGTCAGCCGCTGCGTAAACTGAGTGAAGGTGACCGCCTGATTAAGCCATTGCGCGGCACGCTGGAGTACGGCCTGCCCTACAGCAACCTGGTGATGGGCATCGCGGCAGCGTTAAGCTATCGCAGCAGCAATGACCCGCAGGCGCAAGAAATGGTGGACCGGCTGCGTGACAATGGCGTCACCCACACTGTGACCCAGGTCTGCGGCCTGCAGGACGAGCCAGCCCTTGTCGCTCAGATTGTGAATGTGTATAACGCCATGCAACGGAAATAAATGTTGTTGCCCATTGGGTTGGAGCTGCTGCGCTGGCAGCAGCTCCGGAATAAGAAGGTAAGATGAAACAAAATCGCCTGCGCGTGATCGCGCAACCAGAGATAAAAGGACCTCATCCGAAGGAGCAGGCTCCCGTAAAGTCACGCGCTTCGGTCAATGAAACCACCATGATGGCAACAATGGACGAATCTGACCTTTATAAAAACCAGGCCGCCGAAAATCGGGTTCTCGAAAAACTCAACGCGCGCCAGACGCTCAGCGGGTTTATTCAGACAACGGTCATTTTGCTCGCCGAGGCGGTAGACTTGTTGATCCTGCAGGCCTTTCGCAAAGATGACTACGCGGTGAAATACGCGGTTGAGCCACTGCTCGAAGGCAGCGGCCCGCTGGCCAACCTGTCGGTGCGCCTCAAGCTGATTTACGCCCTCGGTGTGATTAGCCGCGACGAGTACGAAGACGTTGAGCTGCTGGTTGCCCTGAACAACGAGCTGGAACAAGAGAATATTGTTTACAGCTTCACCGACGATGAAATCCTCGGCCCGATTAGTATGCTGCACTGCATGACGGCGCTGCCGCCTCAGCCGACGCTGCATATGCCGGAAGATGTCGTGGATGACGCGCTGCGGACCATGCAGGAACAGCGCTATCAGCAGATGGTGCGCTCCGCATTGGTACTGAGCGTCACTGACTTGATTACCCGTTTGTCGCACAAAAAAGCGTTCTGACCGCCCCGCCTTTTGCACATCAACCCTCTGCATAGGCTATTCGCACGGCGGTCTTTTCCGCCAGATGCTTTCCCCTCCTGCGTACTTCACGGTAAGTCGGCAAAAAAACAGGTGATTTTTTTGCCAGCACATCTTCCCGTTTCGCTCAACTTAGTATAAAAAGGCTGCTTTTACGGGATTCACATTCACTTAAATTAGCCTGGAGCAACATGAACACTTTCTCGGTTTCTCGTCTGGCGCTGGCATTGGCTTTTGGCGTGACACTGACGGCTTGCAGCTCAACCCCTGCGGATCAGCAGCCTTCTGACCAGGCTGCCCCTGGTACGGCGTCTCGCCCGGTGCTGTCAGCGGATGAAGCGCAGAACTTTGTCGCCGCGCGTTATTTCTCTTCTCTTGACCCTAACGCTGCCGCCTGGTCTCCGTCTTCCATCGCCGTTCCGGCCAAAGCAGACTTCGTCGTAGGTCCTGCTGGCACTCAGGGTGTGACTCACACCACCATTCAGGCTGCGGTTGATGCCGCGATTGCTCGCCACAGCAGCTCTCGTCTGTACATCGCGGTTCTGCCAGGTGAATACCAGGGCACCGTCTACATTCCAGCGGCACCGGGTAGCGTGACCATTTATGGTACCGGCGAGAAAGCGATCGACGTAAAAATCGGTCTGGCGATCGACTCCGAGATGGACCCAACGACCTGGCGTCGTCAGGTGAACCCTGGCGGCAAGTACATGCCGGGTAAACCAGCATGGTATATGTTTGACAGCTGCCAGAGTAAGCGCAGCGCAACCGTGGGCGTGATGTGCTCCGCAGTAGTCTGGTCGCAAAACAACGGTCTGCAATTGCAGAACCTGACCATCGAAAACAACCTCGGTGACAGCGTGGATGCCGGAACGCATCAGGCGGTAGCCCTGCGTACCGATGGCGATAAAACCCAGATTAACAAAGTGAACATTCTGGGCCGTCAGAACACCTTCTTCGTGACCAACAGCGGCGTCGATAACCGCCTGCAGAACAACCGCCAGACCCGTACGCTGGTCACCGACAGCTATCTGGAAGGCGATGTGGATATCGTTTCCGGTCGTGGCGCCGTGGTGTTCGATAAAACCGACTTCCGCGTGGTGAACTCTCGTACCCAGCAGGAAGGTTACGTGTTCGCGCCAGCAACACTGTCCAACGTCTATTACGGTTTCCTGGCCACCAACAGCACCTTCACCGCAGCCGGTGACGGCGTGGCGCAGTTGGGCCGTTCTCTGGACGTGGATGGCAACACCAACGGTCAGGTTGTAATTCGCGATAGCGTGATTAACGAAGGCTTTAACTCGGCGAAACCGTGGGCTGACGCTGCCGTTTCTAAACGTCCGTTCAGCGGCAATACCGGCGCGCAGGACGAGAAAGGTCAACTGAAACGCGATCTGAACGATCGTAACTTCAACCGCATGTGGGAGTACAACAACCGCGGCGTGGGAAGTCACGTGGTGGCTGAACCTAAGAAGTAATCCAGCAAAAAGGGCTCATTGAATGAGCCCTTTTTATTGTTGCCTGAATGTGGCACAGAGCCGATTCCCGGCGGCGCTTCGCTTGGCCGGGTTACCGTTTAATGTGCGTTAACGACTACCCACATTGGGCCCTGGCCTACCGCGTAACGCCCTTTCTCTTGCAGCAGCCCCTGCTCACCAGCAATCTCATACACCGCGACGTGGTGCGATTTCTGTCCGGTAGCAATCAGGTATTTCCCGCTGTGATCGACGTTGAAGCCACGCGGCTGCGTTTCGGTCGGCTGGAAGCCTTCCAGTGACAGCACACTGCCATCTTCGGATACGCTGAAGATGGTAATCAGGCTGGAAGTACGGTCACAGGTGTACAGGTGACGACCATCTGGAGTGATATGAATATCAGCCGCCCAGCGGGTATCGGTGAAATCAGCAGGCATCATATCCAGCGTCTGCACGCATTCGATTTTGCCGTACGGATCTTTAAGCTCCCAGACGTCTACAGAGCCGTTCAGTTCGTTGACGCAGTAAGCGTACTGTTCGTTCGGATGGAACACCATGTGCCGCGGACCAGCGCCTTCTACGGTGGTCACTTCCGCCGGGGTCTGAGCGGACAAGAAGCCGTCGTCACTCAGGGTGAACAGGCAGATGCGATCCTGCTTCAGCGCCGGAACCCACAGGGTGCGGTTGTCCGGGGAAATATTTGCGGAGTGACAGCCATCCAGCCCTTCCACAACCGTCACGGTATCGCGCGGCAGGCCATCTTCCAGACGAATCACGCTGACGTTGGCCTGGTTATAGGAGGCGCTAAAGATGAAGTTGCCTTTGCGGTCGGTAGAGATATGGGTAGGGCTACCCGGCAGCGGTGCCTCAGCTTCATAGGTCAGTGCGCCATCGTCCGGCGCAATGCGGTAGGCCAGCACGCGGAATTCAGGGCGTACGCCGACGTACAGAAAGCGTTTATCAGGGCTGATGACCATTGGCTGTACCTGACCTGGAACATCCACCACCTGAACCAACGTCAGGCTGCCGTCATGGTTCAGCGTCCAGACGTGGATCTGCTGACTCTCCGGGCTGGCGGTATAAACGGTCTGTTTCATGACTACTCCTTTCTGAAATCATTGAATTGGCAGCGACGACACGCTGCCTGGTCCACACAATTTTGCCGTACAGGTATCTCGGTGTACCATCCTGCACAGCGAATTTTCTCTTTAACTCGAGACAACACTATGACTGTACGTGTGATTGCCCTGGATCTGGACGGAACGCTCCTGACGCCTAAGAAAACCCTTCTCCCCTCTTCACTGGAAGCACTGAATCGTGCCCGTGCAGCGGGCTATCAATTAATGATTGTCACCGGTCGACATCACGTTGCCATTCATCCTTTTTATCAGGCACTGGCGTTAGATACACCTGCAATTTGTTGTAATGGCACTTATCTTTATGATTATCAAAATAAAAAAGTACTTGATGCCGATCCAATGCCGGTCGAAAAAGCCCAGCAACTGATTACCCTGCTGGATGAACATCAGGTACATGGCCTGATGTACGTCGACGATACCATGATGTATCAGTACCCAACCGGCCACGTTATCCGCACCAGCAACTGGGCACAAAGCCTGCCGGAAGCGCAGCGTCCGTCGTTCACCCAGGTCGATTCACTGGCGCAGGCCGCTCACGAAGTCGAGAACGTCTGGAAATTCGCGCTGACCGATGAAAACGGCCAAAAACTGCGTGAATTCGCCGACCACGTCGAAAAAACGCTGCAGCTGGAGTGCGAATGGTCATGGCACGATCAGGTCGATATTGCCCGCCAGGGAAACAGCAAGGGCAAACGCCTGACGCAGTTTATCACCGCCCAAGGTTGGTCGATGCAGGACGTGGTCGCATTTGGCGATAACTTTAATGACATCAGTATGCTGGAAGCGGCCGGAACCGGCGTGGCGATGGGGAATGCCGATGACGCGGTAAAAGCCCGCGCCAACGTGGTGATTGGCGACAACACCACTGATGCCATCGCCGATTACATTAACCACCACCTGCTGTGATCAGGCGGTGATGGAAACGCTTTTCACCTGAGCGTAGAGCCATTGGCCTGGTTTAACCGCCAGGTCATCCCTCGCCCACGGGCTGATGCGCGCCCACAGCGTGCGCCCGCTGACGTCCAGCTGCACTTCCACCTGCCCGTTATCGTCGTAACACTGCACCACCTTCGCGTGCAGGACGTTACGAATACTGGTGTGTAACGAAGGTTGTAGCACCAGCGACACATCGGTGGCCTGAATGCGCACGCGCACCGCGCTCTGTAGCGGCTTATCAAGTTTATTCACCCAGATATGCTGGTCACCCAGCGCCAGTGCGGTCATTGAATAATGCGGATGATGTTCCAGCACCGTGACGCGCAAAATGCTGCTCTGCTGCTCCTGCGGCAACCACGGATGCATCACGCTGCTGCCCCACACCTCTTCCAGATTGCCAAAGGCTTTCACCTTTCCGCCTTCCAGCACTAGCACTTTATCAGCCAGATGCAGGATCTCATCCAGCGAGTGGCTGACGTAGAGCATGGGAATATTGATTTCCCGCGCCAGGCGCTGCAGATACGGCAGCAGCTCACGTTTACGCGGAATATCAAGCGAGGCCAGCGGTTCATCAAGCAGCAGCAATTCCGGTGCGGTTAGCAGCGCGCGGCCAATCGCCACGCGCTGTTTTTCACCGCCGGAGAGGCTGCCAGGCAGTCTGTCGAGCAGAGGTTCGATCCCGAGCAGCGCCACCAGCTTATCGAACTGGTCGGCCATACTTTTTGCCATGCCGTAGCGCAGATTCCCGCGTACCTTATAGTGCGGAAACAGACGCGCATCCTGGAACACGTAGCCGACACGGCGTTTTTCCGGCGCCAGACACACGCCCTGCTCCACATCATTTAATACGCGACCGTTGAGGACAATTCGCCCCTGCTGCGGTTTAGTCAGGCCGCTAATGGCGTTAATCAGCGACGTTTTACCCGCTCCGGAAACGCCAAACACGGCGGTAATACCGGAAGCCGGTAGGGATTCATCGATTTGCAGACAGTGCGTACCCAGCGTCTGGCTAAAGTTCAGCTCCAGCATGGTTACGCTCCCATCCGACGGCGGCTAATGCTTGCCAGCCATTCAGAAATCATCAGGGAAATTAGCGCCAGTACGATAGAAATCAGGCACAGACGCGCCGCCGCGCTTTCGCCGCCGGGAGTCTGAATCAAGGTATACATCGCGGAAGGAATGGTGCGCGTCTCGCCTGGGATGTTAGAAACGAAGGTAATGGTCGCGCCAAACTCGCCAAGCGAACGGGCGAAGGCCAGCACGGTGCCGACGATAATTCCCGGTAGCATCAGCGGCAGCGTAATGGTGCAGAACACCCGCCAGCGTCCAGCGCCCAGCGTGCGCGCCGCTTGCTCCAGCTTGACGTCTACCCCTTCCAGCGCCAGACGAATGGCGCGAACCATCAGCGGGAACGACATCACCGCCGCGGCAATCACCGCGCCGCGCCAGCTAAACGCGAAGGTCAGCCCGAACCAGTCATACAGCCAGGAACCGATAAAACCACGCCGCCCTAGCGCAATCAGCAGCAGGTACCCAACCACCACCGGTGGCAGCACCAGCGGCAGATGGATAAGACCATCGAGCAGCGCTTTACCCGGGAAGCTGCGACGAACCAGCAACCAGGCGAAAAAGATCCCAAACGGCAGGCTAAACACCACGGCCAGGGACGAAACTTTCAGGCTCAGCAGAACCGCCTGCCATTCGGGATCGGTCAATATCATTAGCGAGTCGTAAATCCGTAACGTTTAAAGATTTCGGATGCCTGCGGCCCTTTCAGGTAGTCATAGAACGCCGAGACGGTTGCGTTTTTATGGCCATCGATGATGGCAATCGGGTATTCCACTTTCTGGTGAGAATCTTCCGGGAAGGTGCCGACCACTTTGACGCCTTTACTGGCGACCGCATCGGAACCGTACACGATACCCAGAGGGGCTTCGTTACGTTCAACCAATGCCAGTGCGCCGCGAACGTCTTCAGCCGGAGCCAGTTTTGGTGACAGCGTTTCCCATGCGCCCAGCTTCTGCAGCGCTTCTTTCGCGTAGATGCCTGCCGGTACGTGATCCGGGTCGCCTACCGCCAGACGGCCGCCTTTCAGCAGGCTGGTCCAGTTGGTTTTCGCATTAATGGTGATATCGCCCTGGGCGCTGGCTTTTGGCGCCACAACGACGAGGCTGTTACCCAGCAGGGTTTCGCGGGTTGCAGTGTCGATAGCTTTCTTATCAACCGCATAGTCCATCCATTTCTGGTCAGCGGAGATAAACAGGTCAGCCGGGGCGCCGGCTTCAATCTGGCGTGCCAGCGTAGAAGAAGAGGCAAAAGAAGAGACAACTTCAACGTTCTTCTCTTTTTTATATTCTTTCGCAATATCCTGCATTGCGTTAGTCAGCGATGCTGCCGCAAATACGGTGATCTTGCTTTCATCAGCCAGCGCGTGACCCGCAACGGAAAGGGTTAAAGTCGCCCCTGCAAACAAACGTAACCATGAACCTGTCATTTGAAACTCCTGTGTGTGGCGTTGTATATCGAAAAATACAGCGCAGAGTATAGGGGCTTTCCTGGATTAATGCATTACAGATACATGAATTATTGCTGTGTTTACGGGGTGTTATCGGCAGGAGTGTGAAGAACTTCATAGCAAAACGCCCGGTTAGACCGGGCGTTTTGAGGAAATCAGTGGTTTTGCTGGTTGCCGTCTTTATGACCGACACCGGAGAAGATGTTAAACACTTCACCCAGACCGTAAATTAACCCCAGGATGATAGCCATCACTACGGGTACCATGATTACGGCAAAAACCAGACTTTTCAACAGCTCTAACATGGTTTACTCCAGACATTGTGATGCGGTTATTGTAACCGGATATCGCAGAATTACACTCCCTTTTGTGCGGTGTGCTTTGCGCTTGCTAACATTTGGGTCAGAATACCCTTTTTATTGCCAGGATACTCTTATGCAGGCCGAAATCCTTCTTACCCTCAAGCTTCAGCAGCGCCTGTTCGCCGATCCGCGCCGCATTTCACTCCTCAAACAGATAGCACAGACCGGCTCTATCAGCCAGGGAGCGAAAAATGCGGGTATCAGTTATAAGAGCGCATGGGATGCAATTAATGAAATGAACCAGCTAAGCGAGCAATCGCTGGTTGACCGGGCGACCGGGGGCAAAGGCGGCGGCGGCGCGGTGCTTACCCGCTACGGTCAACGCCTGATCCAGCTCTACGACCTGCTGGCGCAGATCCAGCAGAAAGCCTTTGATGTGCTGAGCGATGATGATGCCCTGCCGTTAGACAGCCTGCTCGCTGCCATTTCGCGCTTCTCATTGCAAACCAGCGCCCGCAACCAGTGGTTTGGTACCGTGACCCAGCGTGACCACCAGCAGGTTCAACAGCACGTGGATATTCTGCTGGCCGACGGCAGTACGCGCCTCAAGGTCGCCATTACCGCCCAGAGCGGCGAACGTTTAGGGCTAGATGAAGGCAAAGAAGTGCTGGTATTGCTGAAAGCACCGTGGGTTAGCGTCACCCGTGACCCACAGGTCGCCGCATCGGCAGACAACCAACTACCGTGCCAGATAAGCCATATTCAGCGCGGCGAAGAACAGTGTGAAGTGTTGATGGCACTGCCGGATGGACAGACGCTATGCGCTACCCTGCCGCTGGCAGAAGCCGCGGGGCTGGAAGAAGGTGCTGACGTGACAGCATACTTTAACGCCGATCGCATCATTCTTGCCACGTTGTGCTGATGGCATTGACTTTGCGCTGAGGAAGACGTATCCCTGATACATATTGCTGCAAAAAACGGGATACATCATGTCATCATTGCATATTTCGCAAGGCACGTTTCGTCTTAGCGACACAAAAACGTTAAAAATTGAGCATCTGAAGCTGCGTGCTGGTGAGAGCTGGGCCTTTGTAGGTAGCAACGGTAGCGGCAAATCAGCGCTGGCCCGCGCGCTGGCCGGTGAGCTTCCGATACTCTCCGGCAGCCGCGACAGCACGTTTACCCGGATCACCCGTCTCTCCTTCGAACAGTTGCAAAAGCTGGTCAGCGACGAGTGGCAGCGCAACAACACCGACATGCTGAGCCCTGACGAAGACGACACCGGGCGCACGACGGCGCAAATTATCCAGGATGAAGTCAAAGACGAGGCGCTGTGCGCCCGGCTTGCCGCACAGTTTGGCATCAGCCATCTGCTGGAACGCCGCTTTAAATACCTTTCCACCGGTGAAACCCGCAAAACGCTGCTCTGTCAGGCGCTGATGGCGCAGCCGGATCTATTAATCCTCGATGAGCCTTTTGACGGGCTGGACGTGGCCTCTCGTCGCCAGTTAGCAGAACATCTGGCGGTGCTGCATCAGGAAGGTTATACGCTGGTGCTGGTGCTTAACCGCTTTGACGATATCCCTGATTTCGTGCCGTTTGCCGGGGTACTGGCCGACTGTACGCTAACGGAAACCGGCGAGAAGAAAGCGCTGCTCGAACAAACGCTGATTGCGCAGCTGGCGCACAGTGAGAAACTTTCCGGCATGACCTTGCCCGAGCCAGATGCCCCATCAGCCCGGCTCTCTATCGCTGATGACATGCCGCGCATCGTGCTGAACGACGGCGTAGTCTCCTATAACGATCGCGCGATCATCGACCATTTAAGCTGGACGGTGGCCCCGGATGAACACTGGCAAATTGTGGGTCCGAATGGCGCGGGTAAATCCACCCTGCTGAGCCTGGTGACTGGCGATCATCCACAGGGCTACAGTAACGATCTGACGCTGTTTGGCCGCCGACGCGGCAGTGGTGAAACCATCTGGGACATTAAAAAACATATCGGCTATGTCAGCAGCAGCCTGCATCTGGACTACCGTGTGAGCACCACGCTGCGCAATGTCATCCTCTCTGGCTATTTCGACTCTATCGGCATTTACCAGGCGGTTTCGGATAAACAGCGCAAGCTGGTTGATGAGTGGCTACAAATCCTCGGCATGGACCCGCGCACCGCCGACGCACCGTTCCACAGCCTTTCCTGGGGGCAACAGCGGCTGGCGCTGATCGTCCGCGCGCTGGTGAAGCACCCTACGCTGCTGATCCTCGATGAACCACTTCAGGGGCTGGACCCGCTCAACCGCCAGGTGGTTCGCCGCTTTGTGGACGTACTGATTAGCGAAGGCAAAACACAGTTGCTGTTTGTATCGCACCATGCGGAAGACGCGCCGGAGTGCATCACCCACCGGCTGGAGTTTGTCACCGACGGCGACGGCTATCGCTACGAAGTCGGCCCAATTTAAGACCGCCACGATTGCCTGATGGCGCTACGCCTGTAGCCCGGCCAAGCGAAGCGCCGCCGGGTTTACACAACACGTTCCGATTATCACCTCACCTTTTTCAGACTTTTTTCACCCCACCCAGCTAACCCCTTTGATTTATAATGCAATCTGCTGAGATTGTTGCACTGATTCAAGTAGTGTAAGCGATTCCACTAATTTAGCCCATGTCACACTTTTGGCTTCTCTGTTATGCTAAGGTTATTCCATGCCATAAGCTTAACGGAGCTAAAAATGAAAGTATTGGTTACAGGTGGTAGCGGTTACATAGGAAGCCACACATGTGTGCAACTGCTGCAACAAGGCCACGATGTTGTCATCCTCGATAACCTGTGCAACAGCAAGCATAGCGTCGTTCCGGTTATCGCCCGCCTGGGCGGCAAGCAGCCGAGCTTCGTCGAAGGTGATATTCGTAACGAAGCGCTGATGGTTGAGATCCTCAAGGATCACGCCATTGAGGCGGTGATTCACTTCGCGGGCCTGAAAGCCGTCGGTGAGTCCGTGCAAAAGCCGCTGGAGTACTATGACAACAACGTCAACGGTACCCTGCGTCTGGTTGCCGCCATGCGTACCGCCAACGTCAAAAACTTCATCTTCAGCTCCTCCGCAACCGTCTATGGCGATCAGCCAAAAATTCCTTACGTTGAAAGCTTCCCGACCGGCACGCCGCAAAGCCCGTACGGTAAGAGCAAACTGATGGTTGAACAGATCCTGACCGACCTGCAAAAAGCGCAGCCGGACTGGAGCATTGCGCTGCTGCGCTATTTCAACCCGGTGGGCGCTCATCAGTCTGGCGATATGGGCGAAGACCCGCAGGGCATCCCGAACAACCTGATGCCGTACATCGCACAGGTCGCCGTGGGCCGCCGCGAATCGTTGGCCATTTTCGGTAACGACTACCCAACGCCCGACGGTACCGGCGTGCGTGACTACATTCACGTCATGGATCTCGCCGACGGCCACGTCGCCGCGATGGAAAAACTGGCGAACAAAGCCGGCGTACATATTTACAACCTGGGCGCAGGCGTTGGCAGCAGCGTGCTGGATGTGGTTAATGCGTTCAGCAAAGCCTGTGGCAAACCGATTAATTACCATTTTGCTCCACGTCGCGATGGCGATCTCCCCGCTTACTGGGCCGATGCAACCAAAGCTGACCAGGAGTTGAACTGGCGCGTAACCCGTAACCTTGACGAAATGGCGCAGGACACCTGGAACTGGCAGTCCCGTCATCCTCAGGGATATCCAGACTAAGGATTTTGTCATGACGCAATTTAACCCCGTCGACCATCCACACCGCCGTTTTAATCCGTTAACCGGCCAGTGGATCCTTGTATCACCGCATCGTGCAAAGCGCCCCTGGCAAGGAGCGCAAGAGACACCAGCAAAACAAACGCTGCCCGCGCACGATCCGGATTGTTTTTTATGCCCAGGTAATACCCGGGTGACGGGTGATAAAAACCCCGACTACACCAGCACATACGTTTTTACCAATGACTTTGCTGCGCTGATGACCGACACGCCGGACGCGCCGGAAAGCAACGATCCGCTGATGCGCTGCCAGAGCGCACGCGGCACCAGCAGGGTGATTTGCTTCTCGCCAGACCACAGCAAAACGCTGCCGGAGCTGAGCGTCGATGCGCTGAAAGCCGTGGTGAAAACCTGGCAGGAGCAGACCGCAGAGCTTGGCCAGCAGTACCCGTGGGTACAGGTATTCGAAAACAAAGGCGCGGCGATGGGCTGCTCCAACCCGCACCCGCACGGACAGGTCTGGGCTAACAGCTTCCTGCCAAACGAGATTGAGCGTGAAGACCGCCTGATGCGCGAGTACTACGCCGAGCAAAAATCGCCAATGCTGGTTGACTACGTTAACCGCGAGCTGGCCGATGGTAGCCGCACGGTCGTAGAAACCGAGCACTGGCTGGCGGTGGTGCCGTACTGGGCGGCGTGGCCGTTCGAAACGTTGCTGCTGCCAAAAGCGCACGTGCTGCGTATTACCGATTTAACCGAAGCGCAGCGTGACGATTTAGCGCTGGCGCTGAAAAAACTGACCAGCCGTTATGACAACCTGTTCCAGTGCTCCTTCCCCTACTCTATGGGCTGGCACGGCGCACCGTTTAACGGCGAAGAGAACGCACACTGGCAGCTGCATGCCCATTTCTATCCGCCGCTGCTGCGCTCCGCTACCGTGCGCAAATTTATGGTTGGCTATGAAATGCTGGCAGAAACCCAGCGTGACCTGACGGCAGAACAAGCGGCTGAACGCCTGCGTGCGGTCAGCGACATCCACTTTCGCGAGTCCGGAGAATAACAATGAGTCTGAAAGATAAAACCCAAACCCTGTTCGCTGAGAAATTCGGCTACCCTGCTACCCACATTATTCAGGCTCCGGGCCGCGTTAATCTGATTGGTGAACACACCGACTACAACGACGGCTTTGTTCTGCCGTGCGCCATTGATTACCAGACGGTAATCAGCTGCTCGCCGCGTGATGACCGCCTGGTACGCGTGATTGCCGCCGACTACGACAACCAGAGCGACGAGTTCTCTCTCGATGCCCCGATCGTTAGCCACGATACCCAGCAGTGGTCAAACTACGTACGCGGCGTGGTGAAGCATCTGCAAAAACGCAATAACGCATTTGGCGGCGCAGACCTCGTTATCAGCGGCAACGTGCCACAGGGCGCGGGCCTGAGCTCATCGGCGTCTCTGGAAGTAGCGGTCGGCACCGTTTTCCAGCAGCTGTATCATCTGCCGCTCGACGGCGCGCAGATTGCGCTGAACGGCCAGGAAGCAGAAAACCAGTTTGTCGGCTGTAACTGCGGCATTATGGACCAGCTTATCTCGGCACTCGGCAAAAAAGACCACGCGCTGTTGATCGACTGCCGTTCGCTTGGCACCAAAGCGGTATCCATGCCGAAAGGCGTCGCGGTCGTCATCATCAACAGTAACTTCAAACGCACTCTGGTCGGCAGCGAGTACAACACGCGTCGCGAGCAGTGTGAAACCGGCGCACGCTTCTTCCAGCGCCCAGCGCTGCGCGACGTGACCATCAACGAATTCAACGCCGTTGCCCATGAGCTTGACCCGATTGTGGCTAAGCGCGTGCGTCACGTGCTGACTGAAAACGCGCGTACCGTTGAAGCGGCCGCTGCGCTGGAAAAAGGCGACCTGCTGCGTATGGGCCAATTGATGGCTGAGTCCCACGCTTCCATGCGTGATGATTTCGAAATCACCGTGCCGCAGATTGATACGCTGGTTGAGATCGTGAAAGCGACTATCGGCGACCAGGGCGGCGTACGCATGACCGGCGGCGGATTCGGCGGCTGCATCGTGGCGCTGATCCCTGAAACGCTGGTGCCTGCGGTGCAACAGGCCGTGGCCGAACAGTACGAAGCCAAAACAGGAATTAAAGAGACGTTCTACGTCTGCAAACCGTCACAAGGAGCAGGACAGTGCTAAGAGAAACGCCAGCGCTGGCCGCAGATGGCCAGCCGTACCGAGTGATTACGTTACGCAACGCCAATGGCGTGGTGGTGACGTTAATGGATTGGGGCGCCACGCTTTTGTCTGCGCGCATTCCGATGAAAGACGGCAGCGTGCGCGAAGCGCTGCTGGGCTGTGCGTCGCCGGAACAGTATACCGAGCAAGCGGCGTTCCTCGGCGCTTCTATTGGCCGCTATGCTAACCGTATCGCCAACAGCCGCTATACGCTGGACGGGAAGACGGTCGAGCTTGCGCCAAGCCAGGGTCAGCATCAGCTGCACGGCGGTCCTGAAGGCTTTGACAAGCGCCGCTGGGCGATTGCCTCTCAGAACCCTACGGAGGCCGTTTTCATCCTCACCTCGCCTGACGGCGACCAGGGCTATCCGGGCGAGCTTCAGGCAAAGGCGACCTATCGCCTCACCGAGGATAATCGTATTTCGATTGAGTACCGCGCAAGCGTCGATAAAGCCTGTCCGGTGAACCTGACAAACCACGTCTATTTCAACCTCGACGGCAATCAGACCGATGTGCGTAATCACAAGCTGCAGCTGCTGGCGGATGCTTATCTGCCCGTTGATGAGGGTGGGATCCCGCACGATGGGCTGAAAGATGTTGCGAACACCAGCTTCGATTTCCGTGAACCGAAAACCGTGGCGCAGGATTTCCTAAGCGACGATGACCAGAAGAAAGTGAAAGGCTACGATCATGCTTTCCTGCTTCAGGCAAAAGGCGATGCCAGTAAAGTGGTCGCCAACGTTTGGTCCGAAGATGAAAAGCTGCAGATGGCGGTTTATACCTCCGCACCGGCAATTCAGTTCTATTCCGGTAACTATCTGGACGGCACGTTATCCCGTAGCCCCCAGCCTTACGCCGCCTGGCAAGGTCTGGCGCTGGAAAGCGAGTTCCTGCCGGATAGCCCGAACCATCCAGAGTGGCCGCAGCCGGACTGCGTGCTGCGCCCAGGCGAAGAGTATGTCAGCCTGACGGAATATCAGTTTACCGCGTTGTAATATTACGTTTTGCCGAGTGGCGCTTCGCTTATCCGGCCTACGCGTAGCCCGACCGAGCGAAGCGACGCCGGGTATTTCCCCACTCTCTCGACGAAGTTTTAGGCACATCGCTGAAAATTGCGCCACGCAAAGACAAAATCATAACGCCTGATTCACATGCACCTTACACTGGAGCACTATTTTCGCTATGGTTATGCATAAGCGTTGCCGTCGAGCCTATCGCGGCAATATAATGAGAATTGTTATCATTCAATAAAGCTTGAGGAGTGAGAGTATGGCTGTAACTAAGCTGGTACTGGTTCGTCACGGTGAAAGTCAGTGGAACAACGAAAACCGCTTTACCGGTTGGTACGACGTTGATCTGTCTGAGAAAGGCGTTAGCGAAGCAAAAGCGGCAGGTAAACTGCTGAAGGCTGAAGGCTTCAGCTTTGATTTTGCTTATACCTCCGTGCTGAAACGTGCCATCCACACTCTGTGGAACGTGCTGGATGAACTGGATCAGGCCTGGCTGCCGGTTGAGAAATCCTGGAAGCTGAACGAGCGTCACTACGGTGCGCTGCAGGGTCTGAACAAAGCTGAAACCGCTGAAAAATACGGTGACGAGCAGGTTAAACAGTGGCGCCGTGGCTTCGCGGTAACCCCACCAGAGCTGACCAAAGATGACGAGCGCTACCCGGGCCACGACCCGCGTTACGCGAAGCTGACCGATAAAGAGCTGCCAACCACCGAAAGCCTGGCGCTGACCATCGAACGCGTCGTCCCTTACTGGAACGAAACCATTCTGCCACGCCTGAAAAGCGGTGAGCGCGTGATCATCGCCGCTCACGGTAACTCCCTGCGTGCACTGGTGAAATACCTGGACAACATGGGCGAAGACGAAATCCTCGAACTGAACATCCCAACCGGCGTACCGCTGGTGTATGAGTTCGACGAGAGCTTCAAGCCAATCAAACATTACTATCTGGGTAACGCTGACGAAATCGCTGCGAAAGCAGCTGCCGTAGCGAACCAGGGTAAAGCGAAGTAATACACCAATGCCGGATAGTTTTCGCTATCCGGCATTTCCTCTATTTTGACGGATTGAGTATCTCGTCAATTTGCGCGTCGCTAAGCGAGAGTGCAAAAAAAGTCTGATAAAAGCGTCGCGTTTCCTGGCGCATATCCACGTCGGTAAATCGCTGAGGATAAAGCGTTTTTGCCAACCACAGGAACTGTAACGCCTCTTCGCTCGTCTCCCGACACCACCAGAACATCCCTTTAGGGTTCACGTACACCCGATGGTGAATCACCGCATCAACCTGAGCCCACTGTGGCGACGTCATCATTTCATCGGCATCGCGTTTATTCATGGCAACGATAACCGCCGGATTAGCCGCCAGAATCTGTTCCAGTGAGACTTCACCGGCACGATTAGGCTTAGCCGCAAACCAGTTTTCAGCCACGTTACGGGCCCCGGCAAGGTCCATCCAGTCCTGATTTAACGACGGTTTACCGGTGGTAGTCAGCGCGTTGCCCATACTGTGATACACCGCGCGTCGCTCATTATCCGGCAGGTCTTTCAGCCGTGAGGCCACCAGCGCGACGTTATGATCAAAATAGTGCTGATAGCGTGCGGCTTTTTCCTGGGCATCTGGCCCCAGCACATCTGCCGTTTTCTGTACCCTCGCGGTGAGCGCCGCCATCGAATTCGCCTCAAAGGCCAATATGCGAACCCCCGCGCCTTCCAGTAGGGATTGGCGAGGAATACTCATTGATTTCGGCACGAACAGGAGCTGAGTGCGAAGCGAAAGAATGCGTTCAGGATTCAGTTCATGCCCATTGTTGACGCTCACCACCGGTACATCGTCAATCCGCGGTAGGCTTTGGCGAAAGAGCGGGATCCGTTTGGCAACCTGGGAGGTCCCGACAATATTATCGCCGTAACCCAACATGGCGATGATGGTGTTTTGCGCTGGCCACGGCGAGACAATGCGAACATCACTTTGCGGCGTGGCAGCAAACAGGCTCCCCGCCACCAGCCAGGCTAGCGCGGGGATAAGACGACTTATCGTCATGCCATTTTCCTTTAGAAGTCCAGCGTTACGGATGCGCGAACTTCGCGGCCGCTGCCGATAAAGGCGCTTGGGGAACCGTTATCGCCATCGGTACCTGATGGGAAAATAGACGCCCAATAATGCTTATCAAACACGTTATTGACCACTACGCGGAAGGTGGTCGGTACGTTGCTGATTTTAGTGGTATATCGAGTGCCTAAATCCCAGGTGGTATAACTGCTGGCCCAGGCGGTATTGGTATCGTTGGCGGCGCGCTTACCGGTATAGTGCACGTTCGCGCTGTACACCCATTCAGGCATCGATGGCAGGCTGTACTCTGCCAGCAGGTTAGCCTGCACTTTAGGCACCCCAACAACCTGTTTATCACTGGTCGCGCTGCTAACGGTATCTTTCAGTTTTGGATTAAGGAAGGTCACACCGCTGTAGATATTCAGCCCCTGCCAAACGTTGCCGGAAGCCGTCAGCTCAAGCCCGTTATTGACCTGATTACCTTGCTCTTTATAGACATTTTCCGTCGGGTCAACATAAGCAAACGGGCGTTCAAGACGGAACAGCGCCGCGCCCAGGTTCATCCCGGAGACATCGGCCTTCAGACCCATTTCGTACTGCTTGCTACGGTAAGGATCGAGCGTCTGACCGGCGTTTTTCACGCCGCTATCCGTTGGTGCAGTGCCGCCCTGTTCCAGCGATTCAGCATAGCTGATGTAGCTCATCACGTTCGGCGTGATTTTGTACATAATCGCGGCGTTAGGGCTCAGGCCATTCTCATCAACCTGACTGGTTTTGCTACCGCTTTTATTGTAGTTCTGCGCCTGAATCCAGCTCTGGCTAAGGTAGAACATCGCAGACCACTTCGGCGTAAAGGTGACCGTATCGCCCAGGGTGATGCTCTGCTGCGTGTTTACGCTGGATTTATAGCGATCGCCGCTGGTACGAATTTTCCCATCACCCAGCTCTTCCATTGAGGAAGGGTTATACATGTTGGTGGTTCCCCAACTGTATGACGACCCGGTGCCTTTTGCGCTGTACAGTGACCATACGTAGCCCGTCGTCGAGAGCGCAACATCATGCCCGATAGAACCGGTATCCACATGCCCGTTCAGCGCTACCGTATTACTCAGCACGCGAAAACGTCCGGCGGCCGTAGAGTCTTTCATCGAGCGGCTAATATCGCCGTTGTTGTTGATGATTTTGTTCGACACGCTGCGCATAGCGCGATCCGCCTGCTGCCAGCCCACTCCGGCGTTCACAGACCAGTCATCATTGAAATAGTGAATGAGTCGAGTACTGATGGTATCGGTCGTCAGATCGTTACCGGCGGTATGCAACGCCAGGTTCTTATCTTTTGGATTCGGCGCAGAAGGCAGTTTAATGCCGGGACCATAGCTGAAGCTTCCTGGATAACCTTTCTGGATAAATTCATAGTGGCTGGCATCGAGCTGTAGCTGCGTGCCAGGCTGAATATTCCAGTCGAAGGCAACGGAAAGCAGCTTACGGCGCAGCGTACTATCATCCAGGTTCCCCTCGCCTTCCTGATTCAGCACGTTGACGCGATAGCCAAAACGATGCTCATCATCAATGTGTCCACCCAGGTCAACGTGGCCGGTGAACGCGCTGCGGCTTTGGTAGCCTAACGTGACTTTTCGCAGCGTTTCTTCCGTTGGGCGTTTCGCCACAAAGTTAAACTGACCCGCAGGGCTCGCCGGACCATAAAGCGCACCTGTCAGGCTGTTAAGCACATCCAATCGCTCCAGCATTTCCACCGGGAATGCCGTCGTAGAGACAATATTCAGTCCATCCAGGCGACTGTTCGCCACCACGCTGCCCTGCATGCCGCGGCTCTGCGGACGTCCAACGTCCATGCCGCCGCGCGCCTGCATTTGCGTACTGGGTGAGTATTTGAGAAGTTCGCTGACGCTTTGCGCCTGCTGGTTTTCGATCATCTCTTTGGTGACGGTGGTGCTGGAATATGGCGTATCAACCCAGGATTTGGTGCCGAGCGGGCCCACATCGATATCGTTAGTTTTAAATCCCGCGCCGGAAGCCGCGTGCGTAGTATCGGCTTCGGGCTGGCTGGTCACCACCATGGTGTCTTCGGTAGACGATTTAGCATGCGCGCTTTGCGGCGCCAGAGTGATAAGTAGCGGCAACAGCGTTGCCAATTGGGTAGGTTTATTCATTTGTATTATCAATCGTTATGTAAATATTTATATTACGATCGATATGTATGTGTAAATTTGATCTCAATCATTTCAAAACTTTTAAGGGCTTGAGATAACCCTTTATGATTACGAGATTTTTATATAAAAAAACCGGCATGGTTAGCCGGTTTTAAGACGAAATGAGGTAAGGAATTAGCTGCGTCGAGCCTTGACTGCATTCGCCAGTTGGCGCAGTACAACGTCGGTATCTTCCCAGTTAATGCACGCATCGGTGATGCTTTTGCCATACACCAGCGGCTCGCCGCTATCTGGGTTCTGATTGCCTTCTACCAGATGGCTTTCAATCATCACGCCCATAATCGCTTTCTCGCCGTTGGCAATCTGTTTGCAAACGTCAGCGCCCACTTCCATCTGCTTTTTGAACTGCTTGCTGGAGTTAGCGTGGCTGAAATCAATCATGATTTGTGCCGGGAGGCCTGCTTTCGCCAGACCCTCTTTCACCGCCGCCACATGGGAAGCGCTATAGTTTGGCTCTTTACCACCGCGCAGGATGATATGGCAATCGCCGTTACCGCTGGTGTTTACAATCGCAGAGTGACCCCATTTGGTAACCGACAGGAAACAGTGCGGCGCACCGGCAGCATTGATGGCATCAATGGCTACTTTAATCGTGCCATCAGTACCGTTTTTGAAACCGACCGGGCAAGAGAGGCCGGAAGCCAGCTCACGGTGAACCTGAGATTCCGTGGTACGCGCGCCAATCGCGCCCCAGCTCATCAGGTCAGCCAGGTACTGCGGCGTGATCATATCGAGGAACTCGCCCGCTGCCGGCAGACCGGTGTCATTAATATCAAGCAGCAGCTTACGCGCGATACGCAGGCCATCGTTAATCTGGAAGCTGTTATCCATATGCGGATCGTTAATCAGCCCTTTCCAGCCAACGGTGGTACGCGGCTTTTCAAAGTAGACGCGCATAACGATTTCCAGCTCACCCTGCAGCTCTTCGCGAATTTTCAGCAGGCGCTGCGCGTACTCTTTGGCAGCAACCGGATCGTGAATAGAGCAAGGACCAATCACTACCAGCAGACGATCGTCTTCACCTTTCAGGATCTGATGGATCGCTTTGCGGGCGTGAGACACCGTATTGGCGGCATTCTCGGTGGCTGGGAATTTTTCAAGGAGCGCTACAGGAGGTAATAACTCGTTGATCTCTTTAATGCGTAAATCGTCGTTCTGATAATTCATGACTGTTCCAGTGTTGCCATACTTATACAATTGGGTGCAATCCCTTCAATCTATATCGTCAGCCAAAAAGTGTAAACTGGCTTTTACACTTTAGCCGGATAATGACTAAAAAAACCCTACAAACTAGAATTTAATAGCAATTAATTAGAGTTTAAGCAGCAATTACAAACATAATTATCTGCAAATTAATTTAAAAACAATATATTTCAATATCACCTATCGCATTAGACGCTATTTTTACCCGTGGGATTACGTTGCTTATTTCTGTGCGGAAAAAGCAAAGATCTGCAATGATGTCAGATAGTCACACTCAAATAGGGAAGGATGAGCGTCATGGCGCATAGGCATGATTCACACTCGCACACCACGCAGAATGATGGCAACGCCCGTCGATTATTGCTGGCTTTTGGGGTCACCGCTGGTTTTATGGTCGTCGAGGCGATTGGCGGGGTTGTCTCCGGATCGCTGGCGCTGCTCGCCGATGCCGGGCATATGCTGACTGATTCAGCCGCGTTATTGTTTGCGCTGCTGGCCGTTCGCTTTGCCAACCGGCCACCGAGCGGGCGTCATACCTTTGGCTGGCTGCGCCTGACCACTCTCGCCGCCTTCGTCAACGCCATCGCCCTGCTGTTTATCATCATCCTGATTGTCTGGGAGGCCGTGCAGCGCTTCTATCATCCGCAGCCGGTCGCTGGCGTCACCATGATGACCATTGCTGTCGCTGGCCTGCTGGCAAATATTCTGGCCTTCTGGATTTTGCATCGCGGCAGTGAAGAGAAAAACCTGAACGTGCGCGCTGCGGCGCTGCACGTCATGGGCGACTTGCTCGGTTCTGTCGGCGCGATTATCGCGGCAGTAGTGATTATGACTACCGGCTGGACGCCTATCGACCCGATCCTGTCGGTACTGGTCTCCTGCCTGGTGCTGCGCAGCGCCTGGTCATTGCTGAAAGAGAGTATTAATGAACTGCTGGAAGGTGCACCGCAGTCGGTTGACGTTGCCGCGTTAAAGCGCAATATGCGCCGTTCGCTTCCGGAAGTACGCGATGTTCACCACGTGCACGTCTGGCTAGTCGGCGAAAAACCCTTAATGACGCTGCACGTTCAGGTCGTGCCACCGCACGATCACGATGCGCTGCTGGATCGTATTCATCATTTCCTTGAAGAACACTATCAGATAGACCATGCGACGGTGCAGATGGAATACCAGCCCTGTAACGGCCCGGAATGCCACCTTAACGAGGCGCATTCCGAACACGGGCATCATCACCACCACTAATGGGACAGCGCGCGAGAACCCCGTTCACGTGCGCTATTCATCCACATCCGGCTACCGTTCAGGGCAATGAAGGTCAGGATCAGATATTCCAGCGCCATCGCATAAACGCCCTGCAGGGCAAAAATCGCCACGCTGATGACGTTGATGATGACCCAAAGCAGCCAGTTCTCGACATATTTGCGTGTCATCAACACCATCGCCGCAATCGACAGTACCATCATGCAGGAATCCCAGAACGGGAACGCATCCGGCTGTAGCGTCGGCATCACCACGTTCACGCCCATTGCCTGCATCACGTTGACCGCAACACGCGTAAGCACGGCGAAAACGGGGTCGATATAGAGCGTCATTAACGCAATCGCCACTACGCATGCCGCCAGCCAGCTCAGCGCCTTTGACAACGGCAGCCAGCGAATCTGAAGCTCAGCCTCATTCTGACTGGTTTGCCGCGACCACGCGTACCAGCCGTACAGATTGGCGGCAAAGAAAAACAGCTGAAGCAGCAAGCTAGCGTAAAGTTGAATCTGGAAAAAGATAATCGCAAACAGCGTTACGTTTATCAGACCAAACAGGTAGTTCACGATCTTTTCAAGGCTTGCCAGCCAGATGCAGAGCAGACCGGCGACCGTCCCAACCGCTTCTATCCACGAGAGGTCGTACCCTCCCGCACCCAGCGGTATATGAACCAGAATATTTTGCGTACTAAAGAAATCCATTTTAACTCCAGCGCGTTAGAGGTTTATCCTCGTAGTGTAGCCGCAAAATCCAGCATTCGGTTCAGCGGAACGAGCGCGCCCTGGCGCAGCTGTTCATCAACGTGAATTTCATGGGCAGCCCCGCCGTTCTCCAGACTTTCCGCAATCGCCTTCAGACCGTTCATTGCCATCCACGGGCAGTGTGCGCAGGTACGACAGGTAGCCCCTTCACCGGCGGTTGGCGCTTCGAACAGCTCTTTATCCGGCACGGCCTGCTGCATTTTGTAGAAAATACCGCGATCGGTTGCCACGATAAGTTGCTGATGCGGTAGCGTTTTGGCGGCATTAATCAGCTGACTGGTTGAACCGACGGCATCGGCCATATCTACAATCGCCTGTGGAGATTCCGGGTGCACCAGCACCGCAGCCTGCGGGTACAGCGATTTCATTCGGCTTAAGGCCTGGGTTTTAAATTCGTCGTGGACGATACATGCTCCCTGCCAGCAAAGTACATCGGCACCGGTCTGTTTTTGCACATAGCGACCAAGGTGGCGGTCCGGTGCCCAGATGATTTTCTCTCCCAGGCTATCGAGGTGTTCAATCAGCTCGACAGCGATGCTGGAGGTGACCACCCAGTCGGCGCGTGCTTTTACCGCTGCCGAGGTGTTGGCATAGACCACCACGGTACGGTCTGGATGGGCATCGCAAAAGGCATTAAACTCCTCAATCGGACAACCGAGATCCAAAGAGCATTCGGCATTCAGCGTTGGCATCAGAACCGTTTTTTCAGGGCTGAGGATTTTTGCCGTTTCACCCATAAAACGAACGCCAGCGACCAGAAGGGTTGAGGCAGAATGCTTCGCTCCGAAACGTGCCATCTCCAGGGAATCAGAAATACAGCCCCCGGTCTCCTCCGCAAGCTGCTGGATTTCAGGATCGGTGTAATAATGCGCCACCATGACGGCATCACGTTCCTTGAGCAACCGCTTGATTTTTTCGCGGTAAAATTGCTTCTCATCGAAACTCAACGGGACAGGTTTCGGCGGGAACGGGTAAATTGCGGCTTCTGGATCAAACATCACGCTCATCATGCTTCTCGTTTTACTGGCTTAACGAAATAAACGGTTATTCGGCGAAGATTCGCCGTTACCACGGCAATATGTTTTATATGCTAAACAAGATAGCCGATTCTATGAAAAAAGTCGTGGTGAATTTTGCACCCTTCCCCGGAGTCGGTGCGTAGCACCTCGTCCGGGCTACAGGCAAATACAAACGTAGTCTGGCCAAGCGTCAGCGACGCCGGGAATGCTAGAGAATGAAAGAGACAGGAATGGAATCGCAGATAGCAAAAAAGCGCCTTTAGGGCGCTTTTTTACACTGGTGGGTCGTGCAGGATTCGAACCTGCGACCAATTGATTAAAAGTCAACTGCTCTACCAACTGAGCTAACGACCCATTCGGGTGCAGCCTGAAAGATTTTTACTCGGAGCCACCATTAAGATGGTGGGGCGTGCAGGATTCGAACCTGCGACCAATTGATTAAAAGTCAACTGCTCTACCAACTGAGCTAACGCCCCGAGTGGTGGGTGATGACGGGATCGAACCGCCGACCCCCTCCTTGTAAGGGAGGTGCTCTCCCAGCTGAGCTAATCACCCACTTCTCAATTTCTTGCTACACGGCGGAGACTACATAAAGTAGTTGGTGGGTGATGACGGGATCGAAC
>NZ_CABTJS010000025.1:0-10490 GCF_902485085.1 uncultured Kluyvera sp. | reverse complement strand
CCACTTCGGGTCGTTAGCTCAGTTGGTAGAGCAGTTGACTTTTAATCAATTGGTCGCAGGTTCGAATCCTGCACGACCCACCAATGTAAAAAGGCGCCCTAAAGGCGCCTTTTTGCTATCTGCGATATAAACGATTCGAACCTGCCGCAGGTTCGGTGTCGAACGTAGTGAGACAACGGAGCCGTGTACGGCGACGGCCCGAAGGGCGAGCGAAGTGAGTCATCCTGCACGACCCACCAATGTAAAAAGGCGCCCTAAAGGCGCTTTTTTGCTATCTGCGTTTTATGTAGCCCGGCCAAGCGCAGCGCCGCCGGGAAAAGCTCAAGTCTCCCCCCATTCTGCCGATACTCCTTATATTTCTCCCAATAAGGCGTTCACCATGACCACCATCAGCGCTACCTCTATCGCTTCGCTAAAAACTACCACCAGCAACGCTGCTCCGAGCGGTAACGATGCGGCATCACAAATGGCACGTATCACCCAACAGATTGTTAAGCTGACCCAGCAGCTCAAAGAGATTGCTGATGGCAGCGGGAGTACGGAAGAAAAACAAAAGCAAGCGGAAATGATTCAGGAACAGATAACCATGCTGGAAGCGCAGCTTGCTCAGCTACAGCGCCAGCAAGCGGAAAAAGAGCAAGAAAAACTCGACGCCTCGTCGGCCGCGACAACCGGCATCAACTCACCCAGCGACGATCACCAAATCGATATCTACGTCTGATAGAGCGGGTCCTGTTGACGTTTATTCGTCAGACACTGGCTCTGCTCCCGTACCACGTCCCACAGAGCCTGGGCTGCGGTGGAGAGCGAACGATTTTTCCGTCTCGCCAGCATCAGCTGGCGCTCTACGCCCGGCGACATCCGCTTCACCACCAGTGGACTCCCTTCCGGCAACGGTAACGCCAGCGCCGGAATAATGCTGATGCCGATTCCTGCCGTCACCATGGGAAACAACGTCGCCGGGTGGCCAATCTCCTGCACGATGTTCGCCTCAATCTGATGCAGCTGGAGCGCTGCATCAATCAGCATCCGGCTGCCGGAAGCATAATCCTGTAGCACCAGTTCCGCCCCCTGAAGCGCCTGCCAGTCCACTTCCGGCATAACGGCAAATGGGTGATCGTTGCGACACAGCAGGAAGAACGGCTCGGAGAGCACCGTTTCGCACTGCAAATCCCCCACTATGCCAGGATCGATAACGATACCAAAATCAACATCTCCCTGGCGGATACTCTCCAGCACCCACTGCTGCGGTCGGTCGTGCAGCACAAAGCGAATATCCGGATACCGACGGTTGCTTTCGGCGATGCACTGTGGGATCAGATGCGCTGAAATCGTCTGGCTAGCCGCCACCCTGACCGTACCGCTTAGCTGCTGTCCGGTGCGTCCCGCCTCTCGCAGCGTGCCCTGTAGCTCATCCAGAAGCCGTTCCAGGCGAGCGGCAAGCTGCTGCCCCGCTTCCGTCAGCACCACCTCGCGCGTGGTACGGTCAAGCAGGCGGACGCCCGTCTGACTCTCCAGTTCCTTCACGCTATGGCTGACCGCCGACTGGCTGAGGCCAATTATCTCCCCTGCCCGGCTAAAACTCTTCGCCTGCGCCACCGTGACAAACACCTTCAACTGCCGCAATGAGTAATTCATCTGTTTTTTTCATGAATGAATGCAATAAATCAATTTTATTTCTCAAAAATAAAAAAGCAAAATGTATGCATCGATCTTCAGGAGTCTTTATGAAACTTTTCCGCATTTTAGATCCGTTTACGCTGACCCTTATTGCGGTTGTCCTGCTTGCCACCTTCTTCCCGGCGCGCGGCGACTTCGTTCCCTTTTTTGAAAATCTGACCACCGCCGCCATCGCGCTGCTGTTCTTTATGCACGGCGCCAAGCTGTCCCGTGAGTCGATTATTGCCGGTGGTAGCCACTGGCGCTTGCACCTGTGGGTAATGTGCAGCACCTTCGTGGTCTTCCCGGTATTGGGCGTACTGTTTGCCTGGTGGGCACCGATTAACGTCGACCCGCAGCTTTATGCCGGCTTCCTGTATCTGTGCATTCTGCCCGCTACCGTACAGTCCGCCATTGCCTTTACTTCACTGGCTGGCGGTAACGTCGCCGCCGCGGTGTGCTCTGCATCGGCGTCCAGCCTGCTGGGTATCTTCCTGTCGCCGCTGCTGGTTGGCCTGGTGATGAACGTACACGGCGCAGGCGGTAGCCTTGAGCAGGTGGGCAAAATCATGCTGCAACTGCTGCTGCCGTTTGTGCTGGGGCACCTTTCCCGTCCATGGACGGCGGCGTTTGTGACCAAACACAAAAAGTGGATATCCAAAACCGACCAGACTTCTATTCTGCTGGTGGTCTATTCCGCCTTCAGCGAAGCGGTGGTCAACGGTATCTGGCATAAGGTTGGCGTGGGGTCACTGCTGTTTATCGTCGTGGTAAGCATCGTGCTGCTGGCGCTGGTGATTCTGATTAATACCGTGGTCGCTCGTCGTCTGGGCTTCAACAAGGCGGATGAGATTACGATTGTCTTCTGCGGGTCGAAAAAGAGTCTGGCCAACGGTATTCCAATGGCCAATATTCTCTTCCCGACGTCAGTGTTGGGGATGATGGTGCTGCCGCTGATGATCTTCCACCAGATTCAGCTGATGACCTGTGCGGTGCTGGCCCGTCGCTACAAGGCGCAGGCCGAAAAAGCGCAGGCCAAAGAGCAGGCCCGCGTAGGAAGCTAGCGTTTCAGGGGCTGAACCAGCTGGCTCAGCCCTTCCGTTTTGATGAGCAGCGTCAGCTGCATCAGTTCGCCAAGGTGCCCGGCCGGAAACTGATCCTTTCGGGCAAACCACAGCAGATACTCTTCCGGCACATCAATCAGCCGCCGACCTTTGTATTTGCCGAACGGCATTTCGGTGTTGGCTATTTCAATCAGCTGCGCTTTATCCACCTCAGACTCCTAGCAGACGCAGCATTTCAGCTTCGTCGATAACCTCAATGCCAAGCTCCTGCGCTTTGGCAAGCTTCGAGCCCGCGGCTTCACCGGCAATCACCAGGTCAGTCTTCTTCGACACGCTACCGGCGACTTTCGCGCCCAGCTCGACCAGACGCGCTTTGGCATCGTCACGGGACATCTGGCTCAGGCTGCCGGTCAGCACCACGGTTTTGCCAGCAAACGGGCTGTCTATCTCTTCGGCGTTAATCACCACTGGAGCAGGCCAGTTCACGCCCTCTTTCAGCAGTTGCTGGATAACGTTACGGTTGCTCTCTTCGGCGAAGAAGTTGAAGACGTGATTCGCCACCACCACGCCGACATCAGGGACTTTTTGCAGCTCTTCAATGGACGCAGCTTCCAGCGCTTCAAGCGTGCCAAAGTAGGCCGCCAGCCCGGCTGCCGTCGCTTCACCGACTTCACGGATACCTAACGCATAGAGGAAACGAGCAAAGGTGGTCTGCTTCGCTTTTTCCAGCGCACTGACCACGTTCTGCGCCGATTTCGGCCCCATACGGTCAAGCCCGGTCAGTTTGCCTGCGGTCAGGGTGAAAAGATCGGCCGGAGTATGGACATATTCTTTTTCGACCAGCTGGTCGATGATTTTGTCGCCCATGCCGTCCACGTCGAGCGCACGGCGGGAAACGAAGTGCTTGAGCGACTCTTTACGCTGTGCGCCGCAGATAAGGCCACCGGTACAACGAGCAACGGCTTCGCCTTCCACGCGCTCGACATCGGAATTACACACCGGGCAATGAGTCGGGAAGACGATTTCCTGAGTGTTGTCCGGGCGCTCGGAAAGCACTACGTTGACCACCTGCGGAATAACATCACCCGCACGGCGAATCACCACTTTATCGCCGATGCGCAGGCCAAGACGTTCAATTTCATCGGCATTATGCAGCGTCGCATTACTCACCAGCACACCGGCTACCTGCACCGGCTCAAGGCGCGCCACTGGCGTAATCGCCCCGGTGCGCCCTACCTGAAACTCCACGTCGCGCACAAAGGTCATCTGTTCCTGCGCCGGGAACTTAAACGCCACCGCCCAGCGCGGCGCACGGGCCACGAAGCCTAGCTGTTCCTGTAAATCCAGCGAGTTCACCTTGATGACCACACCATCGATATCAAAACCGAGCGTCGGACGGTCTGCTTCTACCTTGTGATAGTAAGCAAGCACTTCCTCCGGGGAGTCGCACAGCGTGACGCGATCGCTCACCGGCAGCCCCCAGGCTTTAAACTGTAGCAAGCGCCCCAGATGAGTATCCGGCAGTTCGCCGCCTTCGAGTACGCCCACGCCATAGCAGAAGAAAGTAAGCGGTCGCTTCGCGGTAATCCGCGGGTCTAACTGGCGCAGTGAGCCTGCGGCGGCGTTACGCGGGTTGGCGAACACTTTATTGCCGGTGCGACGGGCTTCGTCGTTGATTTTTTCAAACCCGGCCTGCGGCATAAACACTTCGCCACGCACTTCCAGGCGAGCCGGAATGTTATCTCCGCGCAGCTTCAGCGGAATGGCGCGAATAGTTCGGACGTTCGAAGTGATGTCTTCACCGGTGGTGCCATCACCACGGGTCGCAGCGCTGACAAACACACCGTTCTCATACAGGATACTGACCGCCAGGCCGTCCAGCTTAAGCTCGCAGCACCAGGTCAGTTTATCCGTGCTCTTGAGGCGATCCTGAACGCGCTTGTTAAAAGCAAGGAAGCTCTCCTCGTCAAAGACGTTGTCCAACGACAGCATTGGCACTTCATGGCGAATCTGGCTGAACGCCGCCAGCGGCTCGGCGCCAACGCGTTGAGTCGGCGAATCGGAGGTAATCAGCTCCGGGTGCTGCGCTTCAAGCTCGCGCAGTTCACGCATCAGACGGTCATACTCCGCGTCCGGCAGTTCCGGGGTATCTAAAACGTGATACAGGTATTCATGATGGCGAAGCGTCGCTCGCAGTTCATTCAGTTGTTGTTCTATAGATTGCATATCACACCATCAATGATAAAAAACCCCCGACAGGCGGGGGTTCAGGAAGGATTGGCAACGCGCGAGCTTATCAGGCGTTAGCGTCTTTGACTTCGCGGATACGGTCCTGATACTCACGCAGCTTTTGCGGCGTCATCATACGGCGCTGATCGTCCAGCACCACACCACCCACTTCGTCAGCAATATACTGCGCTGATTGCAGCATCAGCTTGAAGTTCTGCAACTCGTCGCCGTAGGACGGCACCTGCATAAAGATGGTGACACCAGGCGTGAGCATATCGGCCATGGTATCTGGATCAAAAGTACCAGGCTTCAACATGTTGGCCAGGCTAAACAATGCCGGGCCACTGCCGTCCGGGCTGAGATGACGATGGAAAATATTCATATCGCCAAATTTAAAACCGGCCTGCTGGATGCTGTTCAGCAGCAGTTCACCGTTAATTTGCGTACCCTGATGCGCAGAGACGTTCATCACGATAACCGTTTCTTTACGCTCTGGTTTCTCTGGCTGAACGGGTTCAGGCGCAGGCTGGGCAGCAACCGGTTCTGGCTGCGGCGGCTGTACGGGTTCTGCAATCGGCTGTGGTGCCTGCGGTGCGACGGGCTGCTGAGCAACGTGCTGTGGCGCCTGGGCCGCAGGCTGAGGCTCTACCACCGGCGGTCGCTGAGGCTGCTGTACAGGCTGCGGCGGCGGTACCGGCGCGGGCTGTGCAGGCTGATGCGGCTGTTGTGCATGCGGCTGCTGTACCGGCTCTGGCGCGCGCGCAGGCTGAGGCGCCTGACGCTCGTAAGGCGGCTGGTACTGGTGTTGAGGCGCGTGACGAGGGGCTTCATGCTCCCCAGCAGCCCCATGGGCGTGATTGACCTTGTGGACACGAACTTCACCCACGCCTTCAACATTGTCATCGAAGTCTTCTTCCGATTCATCATCGGCATCACGAGACTTCATTCGCTTCATTGGACGATCGCGGAACATAGATGAACGCTCTTTACGGCTCGTCCAGAAACCATGAACCAGTAAAGCAAGTATGGCGATCGCGCCAACAATGATTAATATCAGACGCAAATCCTGCATCATTATATTCTCTGTTGTTCTAACACCTTGCCACCACGGCAAACATTTACTCACTAAGAGTATTTGCCCATCACGTCAAGTGCAAGTGTGCACATGACATTCACCGCAGAAAGATGAGTAAAATCGTATTTTTTGCTGGTTTTTCGAACATTTCCTAACTGGTCATTGTCCAACAACCCGATAATATATAGACGTCTTTTCAATGTAGTCAGTTAAAGGAGCTTCATCTGACCATGGTTTCATCGCCCACCCCTGCCGCACGTAGCGGCGTTTACTACTTCTCTCAGGGCTGGAAACTGATCGGCATGCCGGGTATCCGCCGATTCGTCATCTTACCGCTGTTGGTCAATATTATTCTGATGGGCGGTGCCTTCTGGTGGCTGTTCAGCAAGCTGGAAAGCTGGATTCCGTCCTTAATGAGCCGTATCCCCGACTGGCTGCAGTGGCTGAGCTACCTGCTATGGCCGGTGGTGGTTATCTCCATTCTGCTGGTTTTCGGCTATTTCTTTTCAACCATCGCCAACTGGATTGCCGCGCCGTTTAACGGCCTGCTGGCCGAACAGTTGGAAGCGCGCTTAACTGGTGCAACGCCGCCGGATACTGGGGTGATTGGCATCATGAAGGATCTGCCGCGCATCATGAAACGCGAATGGCAGAAGCTCGCGTGGTATCTGCCACGCGCCATCGTGCTGCTCCTGCTGTACTTTATTCCGGGAATCGGTCAGACGGTAGCCCCTGTGCTGTGGTTCTTGTTCAGCGCATGGATGCTGGCCATTCAGTACTGCGACTATCCATTCGACAACCATAAAGTACCGTTTAAGACCATGCGAGAGGCGCTGCGCACCCGCAAAGTGACCAATATGCAGTTTGGTTCACTGGTAAGCCTGTTCACGCTGATTCCCGTGTTGAACCTGGTCATTATTCCCGTCGCTATCTGCGGCGCAACGGCAATGTGGGTTGACTGCTATCGCGACAAACACGCCATGTGGAAATAACCTCACTTTCAGACCTAATGCACAACTGATGTTTAGGCCGGATAGGCGCAGCGCCATCCGGCCTACCTTTTACCGTTATGCCTTGCCTTATTCCATCCCGATAGCCATTATTTCCCTTCAGTATATAGATATGCGAAATCCTTACTTCCGCAGAATCTTTAAGCAGGTATGCTGGTCGAGTACCCCAAATTTCATACAGTTAAGGATAGGCCATGAGTAAGATTTTTGAAGATAACTCCCTGACTATCGGTCATACACCACTGGTACGACTGAACCGCATCGGTAACGGACGTATTCTGGCGAAGGTTGAGTCACGTAACCCAAGCTTTAGCGTCAAATGCCGTATCGGTGCCAATATGATTTGGGATGCCGAAAAACGCGGTGTGCTGAAACCTGGCATCGAACTGGTTGAGCCAACCAGCGGCAACACCGGTATCGCTCTGGCCTATGTTGCAGCCGCCCGTGGTTATAAGCTGACGCTGACCATGCCAGAAACCATGAGCGTTGAACGCCGCAAGCTGCTGAAAGCGCTGGGCGCGAATCTGGTACTGACCGAAGGCGCGAAAGGCATGAAAGGTGCCATTCAAAAAGCCGAAGAAATCGTTGCCAGCAACCCAGAAAAATTCCTGTTGTTGCAGCAGTTCAGCAACCCGGCTAACCCGGAAATCCACGAAAAAACCACCGGCCCGGAAATCTGGGAAGATACCGACGGTCAGGTTGACGTATTCATTGCAGGCGTGGGCACCGGCGGTACGCTGACCGGCGTTACGCGCTACATCAAAAATACCAAAGGCAAAACGGACCTGATTTCCGTTGCCGTTGAGCCAACCGATTCTCCGGTTATCGCTCAGGCGCTGGCGGGCGAAGAACTGAAACCAGGCCCACACAAAATTCAGGGCATCGGTGCAGGCTTTATCCCAGGCAACCTCGATCTGAAGCTGATCGACAAAGTTGTCGCGATTACCAACGAAGAAGCTATTTCCACGGCGCGCCGCCTGATGGAAGAAGAAGGCATTCTGGCGGGTATCTCTTCCGGTGCAGCGGTTGCCGCAGCATTGAAACTCCAGGAAGATGAAACCTTTACCAATAAGAATATTGTGGTTATCCTACCGTCTTCGGGTGAGCGTTATTTAAGCACGGCGCTGTTCGCAGATCTCTTCACCGAGAAAGAACTGCAACAGTAATGCCAGTCGGTTAAAATCGTGTAAAAAAGCACCCTTTCGGGTGCTTTTTTGTGGCATACATCAAACTTTTACCCCCCCTGGCATTGATTCACCTCCGTAGGTCTGGTATTTAACCTCTCATATTTATTTTGAGCCGCGAAATTATTCTTAACAGGTTTTCCACTAGCTGAATCGATTTTATGATTTGGTTCAAATCCTGCTTTCACGGCATAATGTTTAATGATAAGCGAAACGTCAAAGGCCAGAAGCGTCTGCGTCGGATGGTTTGTCGCCGATGGTAGTGCTGATTTTGTGGGCGTCGCTTGATTTGTAATACAGGCTAAAGTCTATCCACCAGGCTAGACTTTAGTTCCACAACACTAAACCTATAAGTTGGGGAAATATAATGTTCCAGCAAGAAGTTACCATTACCGCTCCGAACGGTCTGCATACCCGCCCTGCTGCTCAGTTTGTTAAAGAAGCGAAAGGCTTCACTTCCGAGATCACTGTGACCTCCAACGGCAAAAGCGCTAGCGCGAAAAGCCTGTTCAAACTGCAAACTCTGGGTCTGACCCAGGGCACCGTTGTTACCCTGTCCGCAGAAGGTGAAGACGAGCAGAAAGCAGTTGAGCATCTGGTTAAACTGATGGCTGAACTCGAGTAAGTTCAACGAGTTCTTTTAAATATCAGTCACAAGTAAGGTAGGGTTATGATTTCAGGCATTTTAGCATCCCCGGGTATCGCTTTTGGCAACGCACTGCTGCTGAAAGAAGATGAAATTGTCATCGACCGGAAGAAAATTTCTGCCGATAAAGTAGAGCAGGAAGTTGAACGTTTTCTGAGCGGTCGTTCTAAAGCGTCAGCTCAGCTGGAAGCCATCAAGACCAAGGCTGGCGAAACTTTCGGTGAAGAAAAAGAAGCCATCTTCGAAGGGCACATCATGCTGCTCGAAGATGAGGAGCTGGAGCAGGAAATCATAGCCCTGATTAAAGATAAGAACATGACGGCTGATGCAGCTGCGCATGAAGTTATCGAAGGTCAGGCAACTGCCCTGGAAGAACTGGATGATGAATACCTGAAAGAACGTGCGGCTGACGTACGTGACATCGGTAAGCGCCTGCTGCGCAACATCCTGGGTCTGGCCATTATTGACCTGAGCGCCATTCAGGATGAAGTTATCCTGGTTGCCGCAGACCTGACGCCGTCTGAAACCGCACAGCTGAACCTGAAGAAGGTGCTGGGCTTTATCACTGACGTCGGTGGCCGTACTTCCCACACCTCTATCATGGCGCGTTCCCTGGAGCTGCCAGCCATCGTGGGTACCGGTAGCGTCACCACTCAGGTGAAAAATGGCGACTATCTGATTCTGGATGCCGTGAACAACAAAGTTTACGTCAACCCAACTAACGAAGAAATTGAGCAGCTGCGCGCCATTCAGGAGCAGGTTGCCAATGAGAAAGCCGAACTGGCTAAACTGAAAGATCTGCCGGCAATCACCCTTGATGGCCACCAGGTTGAAGTTTGTGCCAACATCGGTACCGTGCGTGATATCGACGGTGCTGAGCGTAACGGCGCTGAAGGTGTTGGTCTGTACCGCACCGAATTCCTGTTCATGGACCGCGACGCGCTGCCAACTGAAGAAGAGCAGTTTGCGGCGTACAAAGCCGTTGCTGAAGCGTGTGGCTCTCAGGCAGTTATCGTCCGTACCATGGACATCGGTGGCGACAAAGAGCTGCCGTACATGAACTTCCCGAAAGAAGAGAACCCGTTCCTGGGCTGGCGTGCCGTGCGTATCGCAATGGATCGTAAAGAGATCCTGCGTGACCAGGTTCGCGCTATCCTGCGTGCCTCTGCTTTCGGCAAACTGCGCATCATGTTCCCAATGATCATCTCTGTTGAAGAAGTGCGTGCACTGAAGAAAGAGATCGAAATCTACAAACAGGAACTGCGCGACGAAGGTAAAGCGTTTGACGAATCAATCGAAGTTGGCGTAATGGTGGAAACACCTGCGGCAGCAACCATTGCGCGTCATTTAGCCAAAGAAGTTGATTTCTTTAGTATCGGTACCAATGATTTAACGCAGTATACTCTGGCAGTTGACCGTGGTAATGATATGATTTCACATCTTTACCAGCCAATGTCACCGTCTGTCCTCACTTTGATCAAGCAAGTTATTGATGCTTCTCATGCTGAAGGCAAATGGACTGGCATGTGTGGTGAGCTTGCAGGCGACGAACGTGCTACACTTCTGTTGCTGGGGATGGGTCTGGACGAATTCTCTATGAGCGCCATTTCTATCCCGCGCATT
>NZ_CABTJS010000024.1:0-10261 GCF_902485085.1 uncultured Kluyvera sp. | reverse complement strand
ATTCTGGATTGCGCTCGCTCATCGCTGCGCCACTGATTCAGGAGAAAAGAAAATGATACGAGCACCACTGGAGCAGGCCTTTGAAACCTGTCAGAAGAATAAATCGGACTGGATGAGCAACAAGTCAGCACTGGCACGGGCTGAAATGGCGCTGAAAGAACATGAGCTCACCAGTACCCGTTATGAGCCTGACGCGGTACAGGCGCTGCGTGATGATATTGACCTGAAAAAATGGGCGGTAAACCAGTCTGCCGGTCGGTATATCCGGTCACATGAGACTGTGCAGCGTATCAGCATGCGTCGCCAGCTCCACGCCTTTATGCAGGTCAGTGGCGACGCGCTGGTCGCAGCGCTGGCACCGGAATTAATGCACCTCCGGGAGCTACCTGAAATCGTCAGGGAACGGGCTCTCGACCGGGCGGCCGCCAGCATTCGCGAAGCGCTATCGGTTCATCTGGCCAGCGGAAGAGATATTCATTATGCGCAGGATGACCGGGATATTCTGACGACTATCGGGTTCCGGCCTGACAGAGCCTCCAGAGGAGACAATCGGGCAAAATATACACTTGAACAGAGTCAGATTTTCATGTGCCGACAGGCCGCGCAGCCCCGCAATAAATCCGCATAAACCGCCCCGAAAATACCCTTCTTTTTAAGAAAAATAGCCATGCATGCTTACGCTGCATGGCTTTGCATGCAAAACCCTGAATTTTCCACACACCGCCGCACCAGTGCTGGCGCAGCCTGAAGCCCTTCATGCACCTGCATTAAAAGCGCCCCCGAAAGCGGGCAGGCGTGGCGGGGATAGCATTGCGCGCCAGTGGTAATCACTGCATCGATAATATTTCGCCTTTAATCCTAAAGATTAACGGCATGGGAAAAGCATTAAGTAAACCACAGAGCTAACGATTACAATTAAATTCATATGTTTTACCTCCGTCTTTAAAAGAACAATTTTTAAGAGATAAAATTAATTTTGACATTACACAATACTTAAATCTTTAAAAATTTAAACATGTTTTAAAAACAGAAAGAAATGAAAAAAAAACAAAATAACGATAAGAAAAAGTAAGTGATGGAGAAGTAATCGCTAGAATAACAATATAAAAAAGAGGCGTTTAATACGCCTCTTTAGATTTACAAAATATCATGCATTAACTCAAAATGGTGTTTTATGGACATTTTCTTGATATATGCTAAGTTGGTTCTTCCCCCTGGAGTATTATAAATATCAACCAGTTCTCTACAAGCAGTTGACCAATTAAGTATGTCAGGCCGCTGAGAACTAAGGAAAGCATCCAATTTCTCCAAAGCTTCATCAATTAAAATAGCAACATCTTCAACTACAACTCTAGGATCTGAAAGGAAGTGATGGACTTGAATTTCTGTTCTATCAATGTTCTCGTAAGTGATGTGGATTACAGCCGTTATGGCTTGCCCCCCACCTTCTGCGAAATGATTTCCAACAATAGAAAAATCACCAAACCCATTAAAACCTAGTTGCCTATAATTTAAATGTAAGTCAGAGAAAAATTCGATAATATTATTTGCATACCCGGCGTTGGTTTGGGTACGATTTAAACCATCACGAATTAACACCTTAGATGTGGAATTGAAGTTTGAAATATATATTGCGCTGCATGTGCCATCAATAAAGATATTATCTTTAAATAAATTATCTGAAGATTCTAATTGAAGAAGCTGCTGTGTATTAGCATAGCGACCATTATGAATGATTGATTTTTTTTGACTTTGATAATTATTAAAAAAATTAGTCAATTGTGATGAACTAGTTGTATCATCAACAATGTAACCTAACTCAATTTGAGGATTTATTTCAATTGCACCATTAATTAACGTTTCAGAAGCTCTCTCATTACCTTCAAGCTCCCCACATTTAGGATTAACAATCAAAATAACTCTCGCATTGTTATCACGAGCATCTCTCAAACAACTGTATAAATCCCTATCACTCTCTCTAACAGGTTCAATAATAGCAACCATATTTTTTTGAACGATCTTTGTCAGGCAAGACCTAACAGCTAATAGCTCATATTGTTTTGCTCTTAAATAACAGTAATACATGCTGTGATTCCTTATCAGTTAACATAATGTTTCTGTCATATTTTCCCTAAGTGTCATTAAGTTTTTTTGATTCAATCGTAAATTTAATAATGTTGCTAACAGCGACTGCGGGAGAGAAAGAAAATAGTCCTTTTCAAACCCCTCAAGCTCTCTTGCTGTTAATAACTTTAGCATTTCCTTATGCGCTTTTTTGGTATCCAATTCTAAAAAAAGATTTCTACATTGTTCTTTAACATCCGCGGCCCTTCCAAAAGGTTTTATCCCTGTAACACTTTCATAAAAGAACATATATTCTGAGGGTTTAAAACAATTGAACATTTTATCTTTGGAAAAGTACTCTAGATTCGAGGTAGCTAATCGCTCATAGTTTAGAGCATTCTTTCCGTTTAGAGTGATAATCCCTGTAGTCTCATGAGCTACTTTCATTGCCTGATTTAGTTTTTCAGCGGGGACGACCATGTACACAAACTCAAAAACATCTTTGTATACAGAAAGTTGGTCATCTAATCTTTCAAAAGAATCTAATTCTGTCTTTATTTCATACGCAGTTGACGTATCGTTAAATATTGCAACATCAGCTATGCATCCATTTATTTTAAACTCATTAACATAGCTAACCTTGTTAAACCTATGAAATCCTTTGACTATTTTTTTCGCAATTTCATTCTTGTAAACATATTCGTTTCTGTATTTTTTCTTCAGAAGCAAATATAACTCATCATAAATTTTCGCTATGGACTTATCAGTTGAACTATACGCAGGGCAATTATCCATAACAATACTTCTGAACAGCTCAGACCTATTTTTTTTTGCTATTTCCAAAACTACATTACGACTAAATATTTTACTTATAGCCTGATAATTCATTTTCCGTTCTGCCAAAAAATCAAGTACTGTTTAAATAACCAATACTATGGAGGAATCCCCCATGCTTAAAAACAAACTTAAATATGATAAAAACAAGTCATTTTGTCAAACAGTAATTATTTCATCATAAAAAAGCACTAAATATCAATCAGTAACCGCAAAAAAAATACTTAAATGATTGTTTTATAATTGTTTAGCAAAATCATAAGGGGTAACATCATACCCTTGTCGATTAATATCTAGATAATCAGCCCACCACTGAACCATCAATCGGCGCTCATCCAAATGCTCAGATGTGTGAATATATGCAGCACGTACATTATTCCGCTCTGAATGGCTTAACTGACGCTCTATAGCGTCATCGCTCCATAACCCCGACTCCCCCAACGCACCGCGCGCCATCGTCCTAAACCCATGTCCGCAGACCTCGGTTTTCGTGTCATAGCCTATCGCACGCAATGCGCTGTTTACCGTGTTTTCACTCATAACCTTAGTTGCGTCATGATCCCCCGGAAAAAGTAACTCTTTATCACCACTAATCTGCTTAAGCTGCTCTAACAAAATCATCGCCTGCCGACTAAGCGGAACGATATGCTCCTCTTTCATCTTCATGCCACGGTACGAGTAACGCACGCCTTTAATTTCTTCTCGTTTTGCCGGTACGCGCCTGAGAGATTTATCAAAGTCGAACTCATCCCAACGCGCAAAACGTAACTCACTGGAACGCACAAAAGTTAGTAATGAAAGCTCGACCGCAATCCGTGTCATTACACGACCACGATATGCAGCAAGACGGGTAAGAAACTCAGGAAAACGGCTTGAGGGTAAAGCTGGATAGTGTCGCGCTTTGGTTGTCGATAACGCACCTGCCATATCACTGGCTGGATTAGAGTCTATATAATCGTTCTGCACGGCGTAACGCATTATGGCCGTGACACGCTGTTGCAGGCGCTGAGCAACATCATGCTTACCTGTAGCATCAACTTTTTTAATCGGAGCTAATAGGTGGCTGGTTTTGAGCTGGCGGATGTCGGACGAACCGATGTGGGGGAAGATATAAAGCTCAAGATAGCGAAGAACGCGCGATCGATGGTCTTCACTCCATCGTTTGTTACTGGCGTGCCATTCGCGAGCAATGGTTTCGAAAGTATATGCCCCTGAATTCTCGGCCTGAGCTTCTTTCTGTTCGGCTTTTGGGTCAATGCCCTGAACTAACAGCTTTTTAGCTTCGTCGCGCTTTGCTCTTGCCTGAGCAAGAGTCACTGTAGGCCAAACACCAAAAGCGAGGCGATCCTCTTTTTTGTCAGAGGGGCGTCGGTATTTCATGCGCCAGTATTTAGAACCCCTGGCCGAAACCTCGAGATACAAACCACCGCCATCGGCCATTTTGTAGCTTTTGTCTTTTGGTTTTGCAGTCTCGACTTGCCTGGCGTTGAGCTTCATTTGGGGGCACATTTCTAATCGAAGTTAAGATGCCCCCAATGACATCCGGATTTCAACGGACAACTCAGGACGAAGAAATCGCTGCAAGCATTGATTTTTAAGGGATAATTGGACTTTATTGGATGGTCTTGGAAGTACTAATGGTGCGAAGGCCGGACTCAAATCACCTCTCAACACAATGAAATATAATAAATAATTAATAATCACACCACCATGTGCCCCCTTTTGTGCCCCCAACATGCATTGTGACCATATCTACCTCAACTTATTGGTTTAACAGAAAAAAAACCTGAAATTATCATTCTCGGTTTGGATCCGTTATTCGGATTCGAACCGGAACAGAAAAAAACTTTTTTTCACGAAAACTGTTCACACTGTTCACTCACCTTTATTTTTATTATTTTTCAATATGATACACGGTTAACAGTCCGTGAATAGTGAACACTTTACTGTTCACCTTCAGGGATTTCAGGCAAAAAAAGACCGGCTAATGCCGGTCAGGATAGGTTATGGCGCTGTGGTTTCGTCACATCGGGGCAGCCAGTCGGCGTTGCTTTCATCCCTGAGCGCGAGATTCGTCTGCATTCCCTGATTTGTTCGCCGCTTGCCATAATTCAGCCCGTACTCTTTCAGCATCGATGACAGCCCTTTGCCGAACATGGTAAGGCTCAGCGTGTTTTTGTAGCCGTGCGCCTCCATATAGACCAGATAGGCGTGATAGAGATACAGGCGGGGCTGTCGTGGGATAATATTTGCATTTCCCATGTACATCCCGTCAGGCTCGGGCAACGCCTCCAGATAGCCACAAAAATCGAATGTCGGGTCAGCGTCACGCTTGATACTCAGCGCCTCGTCAGAGTTCTGCTGAGACTGGAGCAACGTACGCGCCGTCATCGGGTCGCTGAATTTTTGCATAAGCTGGCGCACAATGACCGCCAGTTCACAGGCAATCTTATCTTTCAACTTCGGATCTCGCTCTTCCGGGGCAATCTGTTCCGGGAAGTGCATAATCACCCGACGGCGCGACACGCCGCCGCTGCGGTCGGTGAAGCGCATCGGGTTATTGTTGACGGCCAGAATAACCGCCGGGATATGCGTTGAATACGCATCGCGGTATTTCGGGTCAACGGAGACGGCATCCCCGCCGGTGATGGCCTTTAGCCCTGCACCGTCACCACTCCATTTCTCCTGGTCAGGCAGACGTATCAGCGAGAAGCCAATCAGCGCCGCGCGTTCGCGGGGGGATTCCAGCGTTTCAATGGTCGCTGACGTGGCGTTATCCTCTCCGGCCAGCATGGTGGCAATTTCGGCCAGAATACTTTTCCCGCTGCCGCCGGGGCCGGTCACTTCGAGGAAGAGCTGCCAGTCATAACGGTTAGCCAGCACCATAAACAGGGCAGCGAGTATCACGTCACGTTTATCCGCGCGTGAACCGGCGGCGCGGTCGAGCCAGCGCCAGAAGTTCGGCGCGTGGGTTTCCAGTGCTTCCCCCTCGACCGGCGGGGTAAAATCCACATCGCACAGTGTACGCAGCCAGTGCGCTTTACTATGAGGACTGAATACGCCGGTACTTGTATCGAGTACACCGTTGCGAAAACCTATCAGGCGGCGCGCCGGGGCATCCTGCTGGGGAATAATCAGTTTCAGGGTATCCACCACCGAGGCAATTTTCCCCGATGAGAACGGCGCTCGCAGACGCTGGAACAGCCCGGCCACATCACGCGCAAAATCCGACGGCGGGATGATTTTCCATATCCCGGCTTCATAGCGTGACAGGAGCTGGCCGTTCGCATCCACCGCCAGCGCCTCGCCGTAATGCTCATGTACCCGCATCGCCTTTTCACTGGTGCTCATGGCGGTGAATTCGGCCTCGCTCATGGTACTGAACGGGCTCTCTCCCGGTGGTCGGATAGCGTCATAAATCGCTTTACGCGAGGCCTCTTCGCCTTTTTGCATAAACGCATCATTCCAGTCACCGAACACCGGCGGCAGGGCGACCACGCCCTCACAGGCTTCTGCGGCCGCTGCGGCTTTTATCTGACCGTCGCCGTTGAGGTCGCGGTCGGCAGCGAGCACAATCTGACACGCCGGGTGCTTTTGCCGGGCAAGGCTCGCCAGAGAAAGAAGGTTCACGGATGACAGCGCCACCATGACCGTTTCACCTGTCAGGTGATGCACGGTGAGCGCGGTCGCATAACCCTCCGCTATCCACAGGCGTTTTCCGGCCTGTTTTTTCCCCTCGATGATATGACATGTCCCTTTCACCTGACCGCCTTTCAGGGTGCGTTTGAGACCGTCAGCATTGATAAGCTGGAGATTAATCAGCGTACCGGTATCGTCACACAGCGGGACAACCACATCACCGGCGCGGTAGGTCACGCCACCGGTTTTATGCATGGCGGCCAATGTCAGACATTCCAGCGCGGGGAATCCCTTGCGGGTCAGGTAGGCGTTGCCGGTGGCTGGCCGGCTTTTCTCCATCAGTTTTACGGCCAGCGCGGCCGCTGCTTTGCGGTCGGCTTCCGTTCCGGCCTCGGTGGCCGCAATCACCTCCGGGACAACCGGCGACAGATTGCCGGTGACGGCGTTCACCTTTCCGGCAGCCTCTGAAGCCGACACGCCGAAGACCTTTTCAATCAGTTTCAGACCATCACCCGCGCCGCACTGGTTACAGAACCACGTCCCGCGCCCCTCTTTATCGTCAAACCGGAAACGGTCAGTGCCACCGCATACCGGACAGGCCTGATGGCGATTTTTAATGACCTTCACACCCAGCGCCGGGAGAATGCGCGGCCAGTGGCCGCATGCCTGTTTTACGGTTTCCGTTACGTTCATATTCATGATTATTCTCCCTCAGTGTATTACCGGTGATTTGATGTGACGGGCGCAAAGTTCATCCAGTACGACGAGGCCGAGAAAAGATAGCGATGGCGCGGTTTTCAGTGGTCCGGCTTCCATTAAATCTTCCAGTAATGCACAGGCAATCTGGCGGCCTTTTTCCTCGCCATGCTGGCGCAGATAGAAGCCCTCCAGCTCGGCGGCAATGGTGCTTTCCAGCGCGTCGAGGGTGAGGTGCGGGTAGCGGCGCTGACGTTCGCATAAAGCCAGCCATGCACAGGCCACGGCGCGACGATACAGCGCGGCGCGTAATACGGGCGGTAATGGCTTTTTCATACGTTACCCTCCCCGGTCAGCCAGTGCTGATTGCAGCGTTCGACCACGCTGTCGAGCTGGGCGGTCATGAGGTAAATCACGGAGGTGAGCTGTAACTGCTGCGCGGGGTCACGACGAACGGTGGCGCAGTCCTGCACCTGCATCAGGTCGCCGACGAGCCGGCCGACATTGCGCATATGCTCCAGACATTCGAGGTCACGGGCGGTAATGGTGGTGTGTCTCATGCGCGCACCTCCGCAACTGGCAGACGGCCAGCGAACGAGAGAACGTAATCGCGCACAAGAGAAAGGCGTGCGGCGTGCTCATCACCGGCAACGGTGCGAAGCATACAAATACGGGGTTTACGGTCTGCGCGACGAACGGCGGCAAACACAAAGACAAACTGCGGGTGTGACGGGGTGAGGGTCGTAGCCATGATGGCAACCTCCATAGTTAGCTGGTTACAGCCACCACCGGAGTTCCTACGCTCATGGGTGGTAGCCCAGACGGGGGTAGGAATACCGGTAACTATGAGAACCGGCCAGCCCGAAGGCTGCCCCGCCTGAGCCACCATTACGCGATACCCACAATGGCGAAAAGGCCACTGTGTATTGAATGGGTGCATCAAGGCACGGACACAAAAAAAGACGCAAGGCGCGTCTGGTGTCGCCATAGTTAAACACGGGTTCCTACGCCCGGCTGCCGATTTTGCGACAGCAATAAAACTATACCTAGAAACGGCGAAGGGAAGCAAGCCAGAAGAAGGGGCTTTTTGCGGAACGGGCATCATCATGCGTCATAGCCCCGGTTGCGTTCAGCTATACGGTCGGCCATCCACCCGGTTATTTCAGACTGCGCCCACGCCACGTTTTTTCCGCCGAGGCTGATTTGTTTCGGGAAGGCTTCCCGGCTGATGAGGTCGTAAATGGTCGACCGGGACAGGCCGCACAGATGCATCACTTCGGGCAGACGAATAAAGCGCTCGTGAACGGTATCAGAAACCGGCATCAGCGGCGCTGCAGGGGCTGAAGACGGGGAAGAAAAAGCGGTGTGCATCGGGCTACCTCACAAAGTCCATACAGGGCCGGTCGTGTTCGTCCGGCTTCGGGTAGCTCTCTATTTTGTGAATATTTTCCCTCAGGGCAACAACTCATTTTGTAGTACCCCACCACACAACAGAGTGATTTTTATGCAGTGGCAAACAGTGACAATTGTTGACAATCCCTGATAACAAAATGGCAAACCGGTAATTACTTTTATTTATATATTTTCAGCATTTAATCGCTAAAAAGTCTAATCGACTGACTGGCTGAAAAAACAGAAGGGTGAACAGTAGTGAACAGTTGGTGAACACTCCCCCCTCAACTGTTCACCATTTAATTCACTGTATTACTTATCTTTTTTCTTTGAGTGAACAGTAGTGAATAGTTATTAGTAAAAAAACAAACAGAGAGAGGGTTTTCCTGCGACCTTTCTCTGGCAAGCCGGGTTTTTAAGTCCTGTTTGTGCCATGACTGCTACAACCGCAATGGATCGAGTTGTTGTCTGAGGGGCGGCAGAATGGCGTCAGGTTGAAAACAGAGAGAGAGACCGACGATGAAAGCAGACTTACTTACTTCAGTAATGAAAACCATTGGCAGCACACAGAATGAGACAATCCGTACAGCCATCGAGATCGCACTGGATACTCTTAACGAGCAAGCCAACCAGAGCGCAGAGACCACGATAAATAACGCGCTTGGTGCGTTCAGCCAGGCTAAATCCGCACACACGGAAAATATGCTGAAACTGAATGATATCGAGGCTGCCATTACCCACAGCGAGAAAGAACGTCAGAACGCGCTGAATGAGAGTGCTGAAGCGGAACAGAACTGGCGTACCCGTTTTCGCGAGCTACGCGGCATGATGACCCCGGAACTGAAAGCGGAACATGGTCAGCGTGTAGCCGGTCGTGAGCTGGCTGAGGAGTTCACCGCCCTGATTGATGAACTCAATGATGATAAAGCCCGTACTATGCTGGCCGCCTGTACGTCAGGAAACGAATACATCAGCGCCCATACAGTGGTGCTCTCTGCCTATGCCCGGAATGAGTGGGCTGTGGTAATGAAAGACATTCCCCCTGCACTGGTACGCGCTTTTGCGTTACGTCTGCGTGAGCTTGAGATTAAGGGAGAAGAACACCCTCACACTATTCTGATTCAGGAGCTGGGTGAGAATGTGCTGGCACAGAGTCGATATTACGCATTCAACATGGAACATGAGCCGGTGATTTCACAGATTGGCCTTCATCGCCCGGCACTCACCGGCGTAGACATGAAACTCTTTAAAAGTCCTGCCCTCAGAATGTCGCGAGCTAAAGCGCTGGCACAGAAGAGAAAACCGCAGGAGGTGAAGTTATGATGCGCTGTCCGTACTGCAAACAGGCCGCCCATGTTCGTACCAGTCGTTACCTGTCGGATAACGTCAAACAGAGTTATCTCCAGTGTGTGAATGTCTTCTGCTCCGCGACCTTTCGCACCATCGAATCTATCGATGAGGTGATACGGCCACCGGCGGCGGAAAAGCCAGAACCGACGCAGACAGCGCCAGTGACACCGCCCCGAATTCTGGATTGCGCTCGCTCATCGCTGCGCCACTGATTCAGGAGAAAAGAAAATGATACGAGCACCACTGGAGCAGGCCTTTGAAACCTGTCAGAAGAATAAATCGGACT
>NZ_CABTJS010000023.1:0-16655 GCF_902485085.1 uncultured Kluyvera sp. | reverse complement strand
ATTCTGGATTGCGCTCGCTCATCGCTGCGCCACTGATTCAGGAGAAAAGAAAATGATACGAGCACCACTGGAGCAGGCCTTTGAAACCTGTCAGAAGAATAAATCGGACTGGATGAGCAGCAAGTCAGCACTGGCACGGGCTGAAATGGCGCTGAAAGAACATGAGCTCAGCAGTACTCGTTATGAGGCTGACGCTGTGCAGGCGCTGCGTGATGATATTGACCTGAAAAAATGGGCAGTAAACCAGTCAGCCGGTCGCTACATCCGGTCACATGAGGCCGTGCAGCGTGTCAGCATGCGTCGCCAGCTCCACGCCTTTATGCAGGTCAGTGGCGACGCGCTGGCCGCAGCGCTGGCACCAGAATTAATGCACCTCAGCGAACAACCTGAAATTGTCAGGGAACGGGCTCTCGACCGGGCGGCCGCCAGCATTCGCGAAGCGCTATCAGTCCATCTGGCCAGCGGAAGATATATTCATTATGCGCAGGATGACCGGGATATTCTGACGACCATCGGGTTCCGGCCTGACAGAGCCTCCAGAGGAGACAATCGGGCAAAATATACACCTGAACAGAGTCAGATTTTCATGTGCCGACAGGCCGCGCAGAACCGCAAAAAATCCGCATAAATCACCCCGAAAATACCCGTCTTTTTAAGAAAAATAGCCATGCATGCCTATGCTGCATGGCTTTGCATCCAAAATCCTGAATTTTCCACACCCCGCCGCGCCAGCACTGGCGCTGCCTGAAGCCCTTCATGCACCTGCATTAAAAGCGCTCTCTGAAGCGGGCAGGCGTGGCGGGGAGAGCATTGCGCGCTAAGGCTGCATAAACAAATATCTAGGATGACTTTTTTTTAGCCCGTCCTGTGTAGTAGATTTATGAGTACTAAACCACTATATCTTCAAGGGATCCTGACTATGACTACTACTCCGGATGGATACATTTCATATTTAAAACCCGGCAGTAACAATTGGAAAGCTCTTAGCGAAGAATCATATATTTATTGGCGTGACATTCGAGCGAACAAAGTTATACAGGAAGCAGGCGCACCGCCTCTGCCGCCTCTGCCACCGCTGCCAAAACTACCATTATCTGACATTGACAAAAAAGTTTTAAAAGAAAATCAGAACTATATAAACGATTTTTTACTTCGGTCCTTACAATTCCCAAATCTCTCATTTTTCGCAGGAAGCGGCACATCTCTTGGTGATGTTGGTGGCCCTAGTATGTGGGATCTTTGGGAATGCGCCATGTTGGAAGATCCAGAAGAAAATGAGGAAAGAAAACTTAAAAAAATTGCGTTAAGTGTATGTGAAAAAGTCAAATATACTGATATTGAATATCCTAACATTGAGCATTTCCTCTCAAATTGCGAGGCCTTCCTAGCATTTCACGAAGACAATGAAGTTCTAGATTTTTTGAATGAAGTCAAAACAGTCATATTAAATAAATGTCGATCATTTTTGGAGGATGGAACTAGTGACATTTCTTCTTATGTAAACTTACTCCAAAAAATGGGCAGAAGAAGGGTTAGAGATCCAAGATTAAAAGTATTTACAACTAATTATGACTTAACTTTTGAGACTGCTGCCTCAGAGTTAGGAATGATGGTTGTAGACGGACTTTCATATACTGGCATCAGACGATTCGATGGTAAGTACTTCAACTATGACGTTGTCCATAGAGATGAGAATGAACATGAATTCATAGAAGGAGTGTTTAATCTATTTAAACTACATGGTTCTGTTAGCTGGATACGGAAAGACGGCCAAATATATGAAAATAATACACCATCAGCAACAAATGCTTGTTTGATATATCCTGCGAAAGGAAAATATCAACAAGCATTTATTCAACCTCACCTTGAGTTGCTTTCAAGGCTTTTCGACTTCCTTCGTAAAAAGAATAATTGCCTTGTCATTTCAGGATTTGGCTTTAATGATGATCATCTTTCAGAACCTATTTATTCAGCAATAAAATCAAATCCAAGCATGAGATTAATTGTGGTGGATTTCAAATGCGCCACTCACATAAATAACAATAGTAAAAATGGCTCCAGTAAATACTGGTCATTACTTAAAGAGTTGTCATTATCAGGTTATGATATACATTTTTTAAATGCGTCCTTCAAAGACTTTGTGAATTTAATCCCTAACCTTAGAGCCCTAACACCTGCGGAACAGTTAGCGAAAGCTATCAAACAAGTAGGAGTTAATAATTAAAATGTATAACTCAATTTTACAAAATGGTATTTTAAGAAACTCTTTAAAAGTTGGAGTTATTTCATCAATTTTTGCACAAATGGTCAGAGTTAACCTAGTCTATGCCGGCGAAGTAAGTGGAACCTACATTGAAGGGAGTCGTTATGGAAAAGGGGAAGTTGGTGAGATCTTATTAATCGAAGGGCAACAATCTATAGTTTTAGGTCGGTTGATTGAGGTCAGATTGCCAGAACGTGAACGTGGAGAAGTCTCAGGAGAATCACAGGGCAATAAAAAAGTTGATGCTATTGGTACAATACAACTTCTTGGTACGATTGATGCGTCAAGTTTCCGTGTTGATTCTGGGATTAAAACTTATCCCCGGTTAGGGGACAGGGTATATTCTGCACCATTAGACTTTATTTCATTAATACCTGAATTAATTAACCGAAGCATAGATGATAGTAGTGAAAACAGGATAGGGATCGTTTTAGGTAATATCTCTGGAGGCTCAACAAGTATTGTTACTGTTGAGCCAGACAAACTTTTTGGTCGACATTGTGCAATACTAGGAGCTACTGGTGGTGGGAAAAGTTGGACAACCGCGAAAATTTTAGAGGAATGTGCAACCTACAATAATTCAAAGACTATTATTCTTGATGCGACAAGTGAGTATAGATCTTTTAACTCAGAGCATTGTTCACATTATCATTTAGGTTTACCAATTAATAAAGCCAACGGCTCTCTAGAATTTAGAATCCCCCCGACGGATTTTATGGAATCAGATTTTATTGCCATGTTTGACCCCTCTGGAAAAGTTCAAGGGCCGAAACTGAAAGAAGCGATTAAAAGCCTAAGATTAGTATCTATTGACCCAACTATAGCTACCAATGGAATTTTAAAAAAAATAAAACAAGCTAAAACTGATTACCGTCGTTCAATGAATACTGGTGACAATTCAAAATTAGTTGACAATCCATCTCAACCATTTGATGTTACTAAACTAATACCTCAGATAGTGCAAGAGTGTTGTTTTGATAATGGAGATGAGTCGTGGGGCGCAGCAGCAACTCAAGATCTAAGCTATTGCTCCTCTTTATTAACACGAATACAAGCAGTGACATATGCCAGTTCATTAAAAGCTGTATTTCATGGAGATGCGGGCGTAGCAACACTTGGCGATATACTGCAAAATTTCTTAAGCTCAAATAAAAGAGTTCTTCGTTTATGTTTGAGTGACGTTAGCTATGAATTTTTCGCAAGGGAAATATTAGCAAATGTTATTGGAAGAAAGCTTCTAACCCTAGCAAGACTTGAAAAATTTAGACAAAAACCACTATTAGTGATAGTTGATGAGGCCCATAACTTCCTAGGGAAAAGGGTAGGCTCTGAAGACCACTCTGTTAAACTTGATGCTTTTGAAATGATTGCAAAGGAAGGAAGAAAGTACGGACTCAATATTTGTTTAACCACTCAAAGACCCAGAGATATAACAGAAGGTGTTTTAAGCCAAATTGGCACTTTATTAGTACACAGATTAACGAATGATAGAGATCGAGATGTTGTAGAGAGAGCATGTGGTGAAATAGATAAATCTGCTGCCTCGTTCTTACCAAGTTTAAAACAAGGAGAGGTTGCACTTGTAGGAGTAGATTTTCCTATTCCAATGACAATTCAAATAGCACAGCCTATTTACCCCCCTGAATCTGATTCTCCAGGTTATCGCAAAGTTTGGACAAAATAATTTAGCAGGGTCTTTAGACCCTGTTCCTTTTTGAACTAATGAGTTTAGCAAACTCGAATGGCGTAATATGCTTCTCGGAGTTAGACATTAAATAATCAGCCCACCACTGCACCATTAAGCGACGTTCATCCAAATGCTCAGAGGTGTGAATATAAGCCGCACGTACATTATTGCGCTCAGAGTGGCTTAATTGGCGCTCTATCGCGTCATCGCTCCATAATCCCGACTCGCCTAAAGCCCCACGCGCCATTGTTCTAAATCCATGCCCGCAAACTTCGGTTTTCGTGTCATAGCCCATCGCACGCAATGCGCTGTTTACCGTGTTTTCACTCATAACTTTAGTTGCGTCGTGATCCCCCGGAAATAGCAGCTCTTTATCACCACTAATCTGCTTTAACTGGTCTAACAAAATCATCGCCTGTCGACTAAGCGGAACGATGTGCTCCTCTTTCATCTTCATGCCCCGATACGAGTAGCGCACACCTTTAATTTCTTCACGTTTCGCAGGAACGCGCCAAAGGGATTTATCGAAGTCGAACTCATCCCAACGCGCGAAACGTAACTCACTGGACCGTACAAAGGTAAGTAAGGAAAGCTCGACCGCGATCCTTGTCATTACACGGCCACGATATGCAGCAAGACGGGCAAGAAACTCAGGGAACCGGCTAGAGGGTAAAGCGGGGTAATGTCGGGCTTTGGTTGTCGATAGCGCACCGGCCATATCACTGGCGGGATTAGAGTCGATGTAATCGTTCTGCACGGCATAACGCATAATGGCCGTGACGCGCTGTTGTAGGCGCTGAGCGACGTCGTGTTTACCACTGGCATCAACTTTTTTAATCGGGGCTAACAGGTGGCTGGTTTTGAGCAGGCGAATATCAGACGAACCGATATGAGGGAAGATATAAAGCTCAAGATAGCGAAGAACGCGTGATCGATGGTCTTCACTCCAGCGCTTGTTACTGGCATGCCATTCACGGGCAATGGTTTCGAAAGTATATGCCCCCGAATTCTCGGCCTGAGCTTCTTTCTGTTCGGCTTTAGGATCAATGCCCTGCACTAGCTGCTTTTTAGCTTCGTCGCGCTTTGCTCTTGCCTGCGCGAGCGTCACTGTGGGCCAAACACCAAAAGCGAGGCGATCCTCTTTTTTGTCTGAGGGGCGTCTGTATTTCATGCGCCAGTATTTAGAACCCTTGGCCGAAACCTCGAGATACAAACCGCCGCAATCGGCCATTTTGTAGGTTTTATCTTTTGGCTTTGCGGTCTCGACCTGTCTGGCGTTGAGCTTCATTTGGGGGCACATTTCTAATCGAAGTTAAGATGCCCCCAATTATGCCCCCAATGACATCCGGATTTCAACGGACAACCTCGGACGACTCAGGACGTAAAAATCGCTGCAAGCATTGATTTTTAAGGGATAATTGGACTTTCTCGGATGGTCTTGGAAGTACTAATGGTGCCGAAGGCCGGACTCGAACCGGCACGTATTTCTACGGTTGATTTTGAATCAACTGCGTCTACCGATTTCGCCACTCCGGCACGGAAAGGTATGCGGAAAACGTTGTGGATTATACCTGTCACGCGCCACCATGCAAGCGTCAGTAACCTACTCTCCCACTAAATGTCTAAAAAACCATCGCCTCCCCCTCAAAACCCTTAACCACCGCTAACTCCGCCCCCAGTCAGCGCTTTTTCCCGGAATCCGCCTCGCAAAAAAATGCAACGTGACCGGGTCGGTTTACATTTGCCCTCGTTTGATATGAGATCGCGTTACTGAATCTCGTAACAACGGCCATTGTGCTCAGGGCATCGCTATGCGCTTCTATCAGGTTGAACCTACGCTGGAGAACTACTGGCGCGGGATTATTCTCTTCGGCAAAAACGTCGCGTCCTATAAGTTCGCGCTGGCGCATGCGCTGTACGATCTCAAACCTGAAGGTAGCGATCTGATCTTGCTGGACGATCTGGCTGTGCCGTTCAGCGCTCATCTCTGTCGCCATCTGCAACATGCGCCGAAGCAGATAACCTCGCGCAGCAGCCAGTTTATTACCGCCTGTTCGCAGTTCAATGCGGGGGAAATCAGTCGCGATGCGTTAACCGCCATTACGGTGCGTCAGGGGTTCAACAACGTGATTGATGCCTTCCACAATGTGAATCAGGGCGAGATTGAGAAACGCTTTTTTATCGATGAGCGCAAAACCCACAAAGGCATCCGCCTGACGGAGAATTTTTACCGTCTGGGTGAGCGCTTGCAGTATCAAAACCTTAGCTTTGAAACCAACGCGCGCTGGAGTCTGGTCGAGCAGGCGTGGGCGATGAATATCTCCAGCCAGCTTATCAACGTGGAGTACGACGGTAACGATCAGATGCTGTTTAGCCGCAGCAGCGATCGCCGCGTGGCCATCTCGAGCTGCCGCGATAGCCTCAACGGATACCAGAAGGGGCGCTGCTTCTACTGCTATGCGCCCATCAGCCTACAGCCGGACGATGAACAGTTTGCTGACGTTGACCACTTTATCCCATGGAAAGCACGTGAGCAGGTGCGTAACGTGAATGGAGTCTGGAATCTGGTGCTGGCATGTAAGGAGTGCAATCGGGGCGAGAAAGGCAAGTTCGCGCGTCTGCCGTCCCGCAAGCTGCTTCAGCGCCTGCACGATAGAAACGAGTACTTTATCAATAGCCACCTGCCGCTGCGCGAAACGTTGATTCGGCAAACCGGAACAGCTACGGCACTGCGCGAGAAATTCCTGGCCACCAGCTGGAGCGATGCGCTAAAAGTCCTTTTTCACCAATGGGAACCTGCCGCACAGGGAACGGATACTTTCTGATGACGCTTGAATATTACCAACACCACGCCGACGATTTTTTTAACTCGACGGTAAACGTTGATATGTGTTCGCTCTATACACCGTTTCTGGAGCACGTTCCAAAAGGTGGCCGGATACTGGATGCCGGATGCGGCTCCGGGCGCGATAGCAAAGCGTTTTTACAGCAGGGCTATCAGGTTGAGGCGTTCGACGCGACGGCAGAAATGGCAAAGCTTGCCAGCCAGCATACTGGGCTGTCGGTTAAACAGATAACCTTTAGCGACGTCGATGCCGTTAACCATTACGACGGCATCTGGTGCTGCGCCTCGCTGCTGCACGTTAGCGCCGCCGAGCTGCCGGATGCGATGGCAAAACTGGCGCGAGCGCTTAAGCCCGGCGGCATCTGGTATGTCTCCTTTAAGCATGGTGACGGCGAGCGAGTCAAAGATGGCCGTCACTTTACCGATCTCAATGAACAAGGGCTGAATGCTCTGCTGGCAGGGCTTGCGGGCATCACGCTTGTCGGTTACTGGATGACGGAAGACAAGCGTCCCGATCGCAGCGAGATGTGGTTAAACGCACTGTTACAGAAGCGTTCTTAATCCCCCCTTCCGCCAAGCGCCCCGCCCCCACATGCTCTACACTCTCAGTTCAACACCACACTGAGAGATACACGATGTCCATAATAAAAAGCTACGCCGCGAAAAATGCCGGGGCAGAACTGGAAGTCTGGGAATACGATGCCGGGGAACTGCTGCCGGAAGACGTTGAGGTGAAAGTGGATTACTGCGGGATCTGCCACTCGGACCTGTCGATGATCGACAACGAATGGGGGTTCTCTCAATATCCGCTGGTTGCCGGCCACGAGGTGATTGGTCACGTGGTAGCGCTGGGCAGCGCAGCGCAGAGTAAAGGGCTGAAGATTGGTCAGCGCGTGGGCATTGGCTGGACGGCACGAAGCTGCGGCCACTGCGATGCCTGTATCGATGGCAACCAGATTAACTGTACCGAAGGCTCGGTGCCGACCATCCTCAACCACGGCGGCTTTGCCGATAAGCTACGTGCCGACTGGCAATGGGTTATTCCGCTGCCGGACAACATTGATATCGAAACCGCAGGCCCGATGCTGTGCGGCGGGATCACCGTCTTTAAACCACTGCTGATGCATCACGTTACCGCAACCAGCCGCGTGGGGGTGATTGGGATTGGTGGTCTGGGGCATATCGCTATTAAGCTGCTGCGCGCGATGGGCGCTGAGGTGACAGCGTTCAGTTCCAATCCGTCGAAAGAGCAGGAAGTGCGGGCGATGGGTGCGGACCACGTGGTTAATAGCCGTTCGCCGGAAGCGCTCAAAGAGCTGGCGGGCCAGTTTGATCTGATCATCAACACCGTCAACGTCGACCTGAACTGGCAGCCGTACTTCGAAGCGCTGGCCTCGGGCGGCAACTTCCACACCGTCGGTGCGGTGCTGACGCCGCTGCCGGTACCGGCATTTACCCTGATTGGCGGCGACCGCAGCGTCTCCGGTTCGGCGACGGGTAACCCATTCGAACTGCGTAAGCTGATGAAGTTTGCCGGTCGCAGCAAAGTCGCGCCAATCACCGAGCTGTTCCCAATGTCGAAAATCAACGACGCCATCCAGCACGTGCGTGACGGTAAAGCCCGTTACCGCGTGGTGCTGAAGGCTGATTTCTGATGTTTATCCGGCGGCGTTCTGCCGCCGGTTCTTCTCTTCGTCGTTAAGCTTTTGCGAAGGCTGCGAAGACTTCCGCGACGGCAACGGCACCTGGGTCCGGCACGCCGTTCAGGTTGTCACTGTTCACGTACGATGCGCGCCCCGCTTTCGCTTTTTGCATCGTCGCCGTGCTGTCAGCGCCCTGCTGCGCCGCCGTAATCGCTTCTGCCAGCCCCTTATCACGCAGCGCTTCCAGCGCTGGTTGCAAAGCATCGATCAACGTACGGTCGCCGGGTGCGGCACCGCCGTAGAACTTCATCTGCTTTAACCCGGCCAGTAGCGCATTTGCCAGCGGTTCGCCCTGCGCCAGCGCCTGCCCGGCAGCGGTAAAGAACAGCGACATCAGCACGCCGCTGGAACCACCCATCACGGTTGCCAGACGTTCGCCAATCAGCTGTAGAAGCTGCGCCGGGTTGTTCAGCGGCAGCGCGTTCTGCTTGAGCAGCGTAGCGACATCCTGCGCGCCCAGCGCAAAGGTCGAGCCGGTATCGCCGTCGCCCACTTTAGCATCCAGCGCGTTCAGGCGGCTCTCTAAACCCAACAGCGTCTGGGTAGCCTGTGTCACCAGCGCATGCACTTGCGGGTTCTCCGACGGCTGCGCTTCCAGCGCGTCGTGCACTTTGGCATGCGTCAGGGTTCTCAGCGGCGCAAAGGCCACGGCTTTTACCCAACCGCTGGTCTCAACGTCGGCCAGCAGCGCCTCTTCAATGGCCTGATTCAGGATGATTAGCGATAGCGAGAAGCCCTTCATATCGAGCGAACTGACCAGCGTCGCCGGGCCAATCAGATAGGCTATCTGCTCGCGCATCGCGGAATGCGCAAGCTCTTTGGCGAGCAGCGCCATCTCAAGCTCCGACACGCCGCCCAGGTTGTTGATCAATACCGCCAGGCGGTTGTCACTCACTGAGGCTTTCAAGGCCTCAACCAGCGTGCCGATCAGCTGTTTGCTGTTATGGCTGCTGACCGTCGAAGCACCGGGCTCACCGTGAATGCCAAGCCCCAACTCTACCTGGCCGGGCTTGATGCGATCCTCGGTCTCGCCCCCGGGCAGATTGCAGGTCTCCATCGCCAGTCCAAGGCTGAACACACCGCGGCTGGCCTGTTGAGCTATCTCGTGCACTTCGCTAAGCGATTTTCCCTGCTCAGCCGCGTAGCCCGCCACTTTATGCACCAGCGCCGTGCCCGCAATGCCGCGCGGCTGTTTGTTATCCGGCAGCGCAACGTCGTCGGCGACAATCACCATCTCAACCTTCAGGCCGTAGCGCTTGGCCTTCTCGGCGGCGAGGCCGAAGTTGAGGCGGTCGCCAGTGTAGTTTTTGACGATCAGCAGGCAGCCGCGATCGCCCGTTACCGCCACGATGGCGTTCAGCACCGCATCGACGCTCGGTGAGGCAAAGAGATCGCCGCATACCGCGGCAGTGAGCATACCCCTGCCAACAAAGCCCGCGTGCGCCGGTTCATGGCCGGAGCCGCCGCCGGAGATAATCGCTACCCGGCTTTTATCCCAGTCGCTGCGGGCGACGATACGAATCGCCGGGTCGATATCCAATCGCACCAGGTTCGCGTGAGGTGCGGACAACACTAAGCCTTCAAGCGCATCATCCACAAGGCGTTTACGCTCGTTAAAGAAGAATCTGGACATAACATTCCAAAAAAAAGAAAACCGTATGCAAAGCATAGTCCGCACTGGATAAAGCGCCGCAAAACAGACAATTTACTGCCGCGAGATGTCGTTGTTTTGCCTATACTCGACGCAGAATAAATGGAGGATTACCCATGAGCGCACCTTTGCTTATTGCACGCACCCAGGACAAGCAGCTTGAACTGCTGCCCAATATGGCCAACCGTCACGGGCTGATTACCGGCGCCACCGGCACCGGGAAAACCGTTACCCTGCAAAAGATGGCCGAGTCGTTCTCGGAGATTGGCGTGCCGGTCTTTATGGCAGATGTCAAAGGCGACCTGACCGGCGTGGCAGAGGAAGGTCAGGCCTCTGAAAAGCTGATGACGCGCCTGAATAATATCGGTGTGACCGACTGGGAGCCGCATGCTAACCCAGTGGTGGTGTGGGATATCTTCGGTGAGAAAGGTCACCCGGTTCGCGCCACGGTCTCAGACCTTGGCCCGTTGCTGCTGGCCCGCCTGCTCAACCTCAACGAGGTGCAGTCCGGGGTGCTGAATATTATCTTTCGCATCGCCGACGATCAGGGACTGTTGTTGCTAGACTTCAAAGACCTGCGGGCCATCACCCAGTACATCGGCGATAACGCTAAATCCTTCCAGAACCAGTACGGTAATATCAGCACCGCTTCCGTCGGTGCCATCCAGCGCGGGCTGCTGACGCTGGAACAGCAAGGTGCCGAGCATTTCTTCGGTGAGCCGATGCTCGATATCAAAGACTGGATGCGTACCGACAGCAACGGTAAAGGCATCATCAATATCCTCAGCGCTGAGAAGCTCTATCAGATGCCGAAGCTCTACGCAGCCAGCCTGCTGTGGATGCTCTCCGAACTTTACGAGCAGTTGCCGGAAGCGGGCGACCTCGAAAAGCCAAAGCTGGTGTTCTTCTTCGACGAAGCGCACCTGCTGTTTAGCGATGCGCCGCAGGTGCTGCTGGATAAAATCGAGCAAGTGATCCGCCTGATTCGCTCCAAAGGTGTGGGCGTCTACTTCGTGTCGCAGAACCCGTCGGATATTCCCGATGCGGTGCTGGGTCAGTTGGGTAACCGCGTGCAGCACGCGCTGCGTGCCTTTACGCCGAAAGATCAGAAAGCGGTGAAGACGGCAGCGCAGACCATGCGGGCCAACCCGGCGTTTAATACCGAGCAGGCGATTCAGGAGTTGGGCACCGGCGAAGCGCTGATTTCGTTCCTCGATGCCAAAGGCAGCCCGTCCATCGTTGAGCGAGCGATGGTTATCGCACCGTGTTCACGCATGGGGCCAGTGACCGACGACGAGCGTAACGGTCTTATTAATAACTCACCGCTCTACGGCAAGTATGAAGATGAAATCGACCGTGAGTCTGCATTCGAGATGCTGCAAAAAGGGGTGCAGAACAGCGCGGGCCAGGCGGATGCGCCGCCAGCCAAAGGACAGCAAAGCGCTGATGACGGCATCCTTGGCGGGCTGAAAGATATTATCTTCGGTACCACCGGGCCGCGCGGCGGCAAGCACGATGGTCTGGTGCAAACAGCGGCGAAAAGCGCCGTGCGTCAGGTGACGAACCAGATTGTGCGTGGGATGTTGGGTAGTCTGTTGGGTGGGCGGCGACGTTAGTTCGTCATCGCCGGTTTGCCGGATGGCGGCGTAAACGCCTTATCCTGCCTACAACTCATAGCCCGTGCGAGCGCAGCGACCACGGGATAGCACCGATATTCAAAGGGAAGACAGCAAATTTCAGGCATAAAAAACCCGGCGTCGCATTCACTCGGCCGGGCTACAAGAAAGGTTAGGCTTTTCGCATCATTAGCCAGAGGCTTATCAGGAAGAAGCTGGCGCTTGGCAGCAGCGCCCCGATAATCGGCGGGATACCGTATACCAGCGTCAGCGGGCCGAAGATCTGGTCGAGGACGTAGAATACGAAGCCGAAGCTAATCCCCGTCACCACACGCATACCCATCGGTACGCTGCGCAGCGGGCCAAAGATAAACGACAACGCCATCAGCATCATCACCGCCACGGACAGCGGCTGGAAGATTTTGCTCCACATGTTGAGCTGGTAGCGGCCTGGGTCCTGGCCGCTGGCCTTCAGATACTTCACGTAGTTATACAAACCGCTGATAGACAGCGCATCCGGGTCCAGTGCCACCACGCCAAGCTTATCCGGCGTCAGCGTGGTTTTCCAGGTCCCGCTCACGGTCTGCGAACCGGTAATTTGTTTTGGGTCAGTCAGATTGGATTCATCAACCTGTGACAAACGCCATTCCTTCAGCTCCGGATCAAACTTCGCGCTCGCGGCGTAGCGTACAGACTGCAAACGACGTTCATTATTGAAGGAATAAATACTCACACCGCCGAGTTCATCGGTGCCCTTCAGACGTTCGATATAGACGAAGCTGTGGCCGTCTTTCGCCCACATGCCCTGCTGTGTAGAAAGCAAAGAGCCACCGTACATCTGCTGAGCACGGTAGTTACGCGCCATCTGCTCACCCTGCGGAGCTACCCACTCGCCCATCGCCATGGTCAGCAGCACCAGCGGGATGGCGGTTTTCATCACCGACAACGCCACCTGCATACGGGTGAAGCCGGAAGCCTGCATCACTACCAGTTCGCTACGCTGAGCCAACATCCCCAGCCCCAGCAGCGCGCCGAGCAACGCCGCCATCGGGAAGAAGATCTGTACATCTTTTGGCGCGCTCAGCAGAGTATAGAGACCAGCGCCCAGCGCGTCATAGCTCCCCTGCCCGGCCTTTTTCAACTGGTCAACGAACTTGATAATGCCAGACAGAGATACCAGCATGAACAGCGTCATCATGATGGTGGTGAAAATGGTTTTGCCGATATAGCGGTCAAGTACACCAAATGGCTGCATTATACCGCTCCTTTATGCATGAAACGGGCGCGGAAACGGCGCATCGGCACGGTATCCCAGAGGTTTAGCACCACGGCCAGCGCGATATACGCCAGGTTGACCGTCCACATCCAGATCGCCGGGTCGATTTTGCCTTTGCCCGCATTCGACTTCAGCGAGGTTTGCAGCAAGAAGAACACCAGATACAGCAGCATGGCTGGCAGCATAGAGAGTACGCGGCCCTGACGTGGGTTTACTACGCTGAGCGGCACGACCATCAGCGCCATGATAAAGACCGTCAGTATCAGCGTTAAGCGCCAGTGCAACTCCGCGCGGGCACGGTCGGTATCCGTCTTCCACAGCGTACTCATATTCATCTGTTCAGTATCGGTCGGGTCAGCAGCTACGGCCTGATGCCCCACAATCGCCTGATAATTTTTAAAATCGGTAATGCGGAAGTCACGCAGCATGGCGGTCCCTTCAAAGCGCGTTCCCTGATTTAAGGTCACCACCTGAGAGCCGTCTTTACGCTGAGAGAGCTGGCCGGTATCAGCGACCACCACGGAAGGACGCGCCGAGCCTTTCGGGCGAAGCTGCGCCAGGAAGACGTCATGGAAGTTTGCGCCATTGACGCCTTCAATGAATAACACGGCGTTACCGTCGGTAGACTGCTGGAACTGGCCCTGCGCCAGCGCCGCCATGCCGGGGTTCGCTTTAGCCTCGGCCAGAACTTCGCCCTGATGGCGAGACGACCACGGCCCAGCCCACATGACGTTAACGGCCGCGACAATACCGGTGAACAAGGCGAGTACCATTGCCGCTTTCACCAGCACCGCTTTACTCAGGCCGCAGGCGTGCATCACCGTGATTTCACTTTCGGTATACAGTTTACCCAGCGTCATCAGGAGACCGAGGAACAGGCTCAGCGGCAGGATAAGCTGCGCCATTTCAGGCACGCCGAGCCCGAGCAATGAGAGCACGAGGTTTGTCGGGATATCACCATCGACCGCCGCGCCGAGGATCCTCACCAGTTTCTGACAGAAAAAGATCAAAAGCAGGATGAAGAGGATGGCAAGCTGGCTTTTTAGCGTTTCCCGCACCAGATATCGTATGATTATCACTATAAATACGCCCGTAAAAACCCGTCTTATTGCAGGAAAATAGCTTGTTTCATGGCTTAAACGTCATTTATTCTCTTGAGTCGTCGAAAACATCGCTAAGATTAAATGACTCAGCGGTTTCACGTTTCAGGACATCGTCTGACGTGCCAGGACCGTAATAACGTTAAGATTAACACGAAGTCACCGCAACAGCGGAAATGAGTTACGTAAGCTTGCAATTCTATCCGTAGCCACCGCCGTTGTCTTTAAGATTCAGGAGCGTAGTGCATGGAGTTCAGTGTAAAAAGTGGTAGCCCGGAGAAGCAGCGGAGTGCCTGTATCGTCGTGGGCGTATTCGAACCACGCCGGCTTTCTCCCATCGCCGAACAGCTCGATAAAATCAGCGACGGCTATATCAGTGCGCTGCTGCGTCGCGGCGAACTGGAAGGCAAACCGGGGCAGACCTTATTGCTGCACCACGTACCGAACGTGCTGTCAGAACGCATTCTGCTGATTGGCTGCGGCAAAGAGCGCGAGCTCGACGAACGCCAGTACAAGCAGGTCATTCAGAAAACCATCAATACCCTGAATGATACCGGTTCAATGGAAGCCGTCTGCTTCCTGACCGAACTGCACGTTAAAGGCCGCAATAACTACTGGAAAGTACGCCAGGCGGTTGAGACGGCAAAAGAGACGCTGTACAGCTTCGACCAGCTCAAAACCAACAAAAGCGAGCCGCGTCGCCCGCTGCGTAAAATGGTCTTCAACGTGCCAACCCGCCGTGAACTGACCAGCGGCGAACGTGCTATCCAGCACGGTCTGGCCATTGCAGCCGGTATCAAAGCGGCGAAAGACCTCGGCAACATGCCGCCAAACATCTGTAACGCGGCTTATCTGGCCTCTCAGGCGCGTCAGCTTGCGGACAGCTACAGCAAAAACGTCATTACCCGCGTCATCGGCGAACAGCAGATGAAAGAGCTGGGTATGCACTCCTATCTCGCGGTCGGCAACGGTTCGCAGAACGAATCCCTGATGTCAGTCATCGAGTATAAAGGCGTGGCTTCCGAAGACGTTCGTCCTATTGTGCTGGTAGGTAAAGGCCTGACCTTCGACTCCGGCGGTATCTCCATTAAGCCTGCCGAAGGCATGGACGAGATGAAGTACGACATGTGCGGCGCAGCGGCGGTGTACGGCGTGATGCGGATGGTCGCGGAACTGCAATTGCCAATCAACGTGATCGGCGTGCTGGCGGGCTGTGAAAACATGCCTGGCGGACGCGCGTATCGTCCGGGCGACGTGCTGACCACCATGTCCGGCCAGACCGTTGAAGTGCTGAACACCGACGCCGAAGGCCGTCTGGTGCTGTGCGACGTACTGACCTACGTTGAACGCTTCGAACCGGAAGCGGTTATCGACGTGGCGACCCTGACCGGTGCCTGCGTCATTGCGCTGGGCCATCACATCACCGGCCTGATGTCGAACCACAACCCGCTGGCGCACGAGCTGATTGGCGCGTCCGAGCAGGCAGGTGACCGCGCGTGGCGTCTGCCGCTGGGCGATGAGTATCAGGAACAGCTGGAGTCTAACTTCGCGGATATGGCGAATATCGGCGGCCGTCCTGGCGGTGCGATCACCGCGGGTTGCTTCCTGGCGCGCTTTACCCGTAAGTACAACTGGGCGCACCTGGACATCGCCGGCACCGCATGGCGTTCCGGCAAGGCCAAAGGCGCAACCGGTCGTCCGGTGGCGCTGCTGTCGCAGTTCCTGCTGAACCGTGCGGGTTTTAACGGCGAAGAGTAATACGATATCGAGCCTGCGACATGTAGGCCTGATAAGCGCAGCGCCATCAGGCGTTGACGCACAATCGCCGGATGGTGGCGTAAACGCTTTATCCGGCCTACATACGGCAATAAATCGCAGGCCCGGCACGCCGGGCTCTGCATTTAAATCCATCACAAGAAGCCCCATATATGAAGAATGCGACGTTCTATCTTCTGGACAATGACACCACCGTCGACGACCTCAGCGCCGTCGAGCAACTGGTGTGTGAAATTGCCGCAGAACGTTGGCGCGCGGGCAAGCGCGTGCTGATCGCCTGCGAAGACGAGCAGCAGGCCATTCGCCTGGATGAAGCCCTGTGGAGCCGTCCTCCGGACAGTTTTGTGCCGCATAATCTGGCGGGCGAAGGCCCAAGAGGCGGTGCGCCGGTGGAGATAGCCTGGCCTGCCAAGCGCAACAGCAGCCCACGGGATATATTGATAAGTCTGCGGGTAAACTTTGCAGATTTTGCCACCGCTTTCACAGAAGTGGTAGACTTCGTCCCTTACGAAGAAACTTTGAAACAACTCGCCCGCGACCGCTACAAAGCCTACCGCGTGGCTGGTTTTAACCTGAATACGGCAACCTGGAAATAATGGAAAAGACATATAACCCGCAAGATATCGAACAGCCGCTTTACGAGCACTGGGAACAGCAGGGCTATTTCAAGCCTAACGGCGACGAAAGCAAAGAGTCCTTCTGCATCATGATCCCGCCGCCGAACGTCACCGGCAGTTT
>NZ_CABTJS010000022.1:0-1355 GCF_902485085.1 uncultured Kluyvera sp. | reverse complement strand
TTTGACGTTCAGGAATGTCAGATCCGTGGCGTGACCTATTCCGCACCGCTGCGCGTAAAACTGCGTCTGGTGATCTACGAGCGCGAAGCGCCGGAAGGCACCGTAAAAGACATTAAAGAACAAGAAGTCTACATGGGCGAAATTCCGCTCATGACCGACAACGGTACCTTTGTCATCAACGGTACTGAGCGTGTTATCGTTTCTCAGCTGCACCGTAGCCCAGGCGTCTTCTTTGACTCCGATAAAGGCAAAACCCACTCTTCGGGTAAAGTGCTGTATAACGCGCGCATCATTCCTTACCGTGGTTCCTGGCTGGACTTCGAATTCGATCCGAAGGACAACCTGTTCGTACGTATCGACCGTCGCCGTAAACTGCCTGCGACCATTATTCTGCGTGCGCTGAACTACACCACTGAGCAGATCCTTGACCTGTTCTTTGAGAAAGTTGTCTTCGAAATTCGTGACAACAAGCTGCAGATGGAACTGATTCCAGAACGTCTGCGTGGCGAAACCGCGTCCTTCGACATCGAAGCGAACGGTAAAGTGTACGTTGAAAAAGGCCGCCGTATTACTGCGCGCCACATTCGCCAGCTGGAAAAAGACGATATCAAACATATCGAAGTTCCGGTTGAGTACATCGCTGGCAAAGTCGCTTCTAAAGACTACGTTGACGAATCTACTGGCGAGCTGATCTGCCCAGCCAACATGGAGCTGAGCCTGGATCTGCTGGCTAAGCTGAGCCAGTCTGGCCACAAGCGTATCGAAACGCTGTTCACTAACGATCTGGACCACGGTGCATACATTTCTGAAACTGTACGCGTCGACCCAACTAACGATCGTCTGAGCGCGCTGGTAGAAATCTACCGCATGATGCGCCCTGGTGAGCCGCCAACTCGTGAAGCTGCTGAAAGCCTGTTCGAGAACCTGTTCTTCTCCGAAGACCGCTATGACCTGTCTGCGGTTGGTCGTATGAAGTTCAACCGTTCTCTGCTGCGTGACGAGATCGAAGGTTCCGGTATCCTGAGCAAAGACGACATCATCGAAGTGATGAAGAAGCTCATCGATATCCGTAACGGTAAAGGCGAAGTCGATGATATCGACCACCTCGGCAACCGTCGTATCCGTTCCGTAGGCGAAATGGCGGAAAACCAATTCCGCGTTGGCCTGGTACGTGTTGAGCGTGCGGTGAAAGAGCGTCTGTCTCTGGGCGATCTGGATACCCTGATGCCTCAGGACATGATCAACGCCAAGCCGATTTCTGCAGCAGTGAAAGAGTTCTTTGGTTCCAGCCAGCTGTCTCAGTTTATGGACCAGAACAACCCGCTGTCTGAGATTACGCACAAACGTCGTATCTC
>NZ_CABTJS010000021.1:0-1523 GCF_902485085.1 uncultured Kluyvera sp. | reverse complement strand
GTTACGCACCACCCCGTCAGTAGCTGAACAGGAGGGACAGCTGATAGAAACAGAAGCCACTGGAGCACCTCAAAAACACCATCATACACTAAATCAGTAAGTTGGCAGCATCACCCGCCGTCAGTATGCCCAGCATAACGAAGAGATTATCAGCGGCATCGTCGCGGCGCTGGTGAAAACCGGAAAGTTTATCGACAGGCACCGCCATGAGGCAGCGCAGCTACTGGCAAGCGAACTGGGGCTGGATACCGGAGCGCTGGTCTGTGCGCTGGCGCGGCGCAGCCATCAAACGCGTGAAATGGATATGCAGGCGATACGCGCGCAGCAAACGATCGCCGACCGTTTCTACGCGCTGGGCCTGTTGAACAGGCCCGTGGCGGTCAGAGAGGCGCTGTGGTACGCCAACACGCAGTGGGTTGAGCCGTGGGCTGCCGCTTAGTGCTGTTTAAACGTCGCAATCGGCTTCGGTGTGATACCGAAGTCTTCTTTTAGCTGCTGCTTACTCTTCATCACCATCTGTCCTTGCGTGTCGATAGTCATGTGCTGCGCATCATCGTTGTAGCGAGACTGCCACAGCATCACCAGCTGCAGACAGTTTTCTTTCTGTTCAGCCGTCAGCGCCACGCCGTCAGGCCATTTTCCTAGCTCCACCGCGGTGACTAAACGCTGGTAAATTTCCGGCGTCATATTGTCGATCATTTGCTCAATACTCATCTTCAGCGCCCTCTCCTCAGGAATAATTTGCTGAATCGTTTCTTCAACCCTTGGTCGCGTCGCCGTTCTCATCATCCGTGAAGCTTAACGACGCGGAGTTGACGCAAAAACGCTCGCCGGTAGGCTGCGGACCATCGGGGAACACGTGCCCAAGGTGCGCATCGCAATTACCACAACGGATTTCAGTGCGTTGCATGCCGTGGGAGTAATCATTGAGGTAACGGATGGCCGTGTCACTCACCGGCTCATAAAAACTGGGCCAACCGCATCCGGAGTCATACTTACTTTGGGAGTGGAAAAGCGGCGCATCGCACACCAGACAATGATAAATCCCATCGCGCTTATTGTGCAGTAAACGCCCGGTAAACGGCGGTTCTGTGCCATGTTTCTGAGTAACGTAGAACTGCATTTCACTCAGGGTATTTTTCAGTTCTTCTGGGGTGTTTTTTTTCACCATTTTGCTCACATCTCATTATGAAAAATACATATGCCAGACGATTCTAACAAAACATTAACAATGAAGTGCGAACTTTTGTTCTAAACTTAATCGGCGTGAAAAGGCACCCGGGGAATTGTGACTTAAATCACATTTTTATCTTCTGCGCCCTTTAAAATCCCCGGCGCCGCCCTCATGTGGTTTCAAGCTCATAGGAAGAGTGAGGCACGTCAGTCGACTAAAGCTTAGGCAGAGGATTGATTTGTCGCAATGATTGACACGATTCCGCTTGACGCTGCGTAAGGTTTTTGTAATTTTACAGGCAACCTTTTATTCACTAACAAATAGCTGGTGGAATATATGACTATCAAAG